>JAHIZR010000128.1 GCA_018814465.1 bacterium
AGAGTGTCCGCTTCCTCGGCCAGAATAATCGGTTCATCCCAGACGATCGCCCCGCTTTGTTTAATCTCCATTTTCCCCCGCCCAAAATCGAAAACAAGATAAGGGATGGCTGTCGCCGCCAGCGCGCGCTCCACCTGCGCGCGTTGATAAGTATGGACTGTCTCACGGCGTGCTGCCGTGGATTCATCAAGCGTCATGGTGTCTTCACATCCCGCAAGCAGCAGAAAGGCAAACAACCCGAAAAATAATGATTTTATCATCCGGTGCTTTGTCATATCCTTAAAACACATAGACCGGTGTCCCTACTTGAGCGCGATTATAGACTATCTTAAGATCTTCGTCAGCCAGCCGCACACAGCCGTGCGTTACATTAATGCCGATCAGTCTTGTATACAAAGTGCCGTGAATAAAATAGCCGTCCCCAAAGCCTAAGGCATAGTCCCCTAACACTTCCGAATCGAACCGGTCTTCGGCCCGCTTTGGAATCGGTTCGCCTTCTTCAATAAAAGCCCAGTCCGGTTTCCGCCACCAAGGCTGTACCAATTTGCTCTGCACTTTGAACTTCCCCCGAGGAGTGCGAAACTCCCAGCGCCGTCCGCTAAGCGTATCCAACAACTCGCCCCCCGATCCCGTGGAACAGGGTGCCCGATGAATAACCGAATCCTCTGTCCGCAGTTCAAGAAAGTTCGCGTGTGTATCCACCACGATATATAATCCCTTTGGTTGAAGCTGCGACAGCAGCTTCAATTCCTGCTTGAATGCCTTTACCGCCGCCACGGAATCCTCCGGCAGCTCAATAATCAACGAATCCGACAACTCCACATCGGGTACGACCGTTACTTTTGCTCGCGATTGCAGCAAGACAATCGCGAGGATGATAATCACTCCTGTGAAAAGCAGCAGCAGCTTCGGAAAAGCGCCTTTCATCGCGGAATCTCGTCCGGCCAACGGCGTATTATGGTTACCATCGTTCCGACATCCACATATTGCATAAGGGTATCGAGATCACTGTCCGCCAACGCAACACAGCCTTCCGTCCAGTCCCGGTCCTGCCCGCCGTGGCCATGCAGCTCGATCAACGAACCGATACCGCGACCGTTGGGGACGATTCCGTTCTTCCGATTATTGGAATAGCGGACCCTGTCTTCCTCGTTCGGATAATCCAAAACCAGCGCTCGATAGTATTTGCTTGAATTGTTTACTGTTTTTACTCGATAGCGCCCCTCGGGCGTTGCACCGTCGCCCGAGAACAACTTCTGCCGCGCCGGACGAAAGCCCAGATCACAGCCGAAACTTTTGATGACTTTACCCATGTGTACCAAATGCGTGCGGTGAGCCGATTTCTCAACAATCACCGTATAATTCTGCTTGATGGCGGATTCCGCCAGTGTTTTCTTGATCCAGTCCGTCCACAACGATTGTTGGGAGGCTTCCGCTTTCAAATAGCTCAATAGTTGCAGCGCCAGGCTGTCTAAATCAGCACGCGAGGCTTTCGCCTGGGCTATTGCGTCCAAATAATTACTATCGTTCTGTAGCGCAACAGCCGCATCATGCTTCGCCTGTGCGCCTGACCAGAAACGCTCTAAACCGTGCGCGACCAGACTCGTGTCTAAATGCGCTCGCCAAGCCGATAATTCACGCTCCAGAGTAGTCAGATGCAGCTCCGCTTCCGACTTCAGCACGGCCAGCGTGTCGCCTACCCGCTTCTCGGCAAACCGATAGCCTCCCGCAGCGAGATTGAACAGGGAATCCGCCATCCGGTAGTTGCGAAACGGAGCCAGCTTTTGCTGCTGAACCGACAAAGCCTCCTCCGCCTGTTCGCGCAGCGTTTCGGCAGCCAAAAATTCCGTTTCCGCCCAGCGTTCCGCGCCGGACAGAATACTCTGTGTCCGCAAATCCATTGCCTGCTTGATCCGCTCTGATGGCGGTGCTTCGCAGGAATTCAGCAGCGTCAGCACGAACAAAAACAGCATGATCGCCGCGATTCGATGTAGTGTCATAGGTGGGGCGTAGGCAATGAGCAAGGATAAGGGAGTCAAGGGACTCCCTTATCCATTCGGTCTCAATTAGTCGTTGTTATTTCTTCTTCGCAGATGCCTTGGCGATTTCTTCCTGAATGCGTGCCGTGCGGTCCATGATACTCTGAATCTTGGTGCGAACCATGGCGTACTTCTGGGCATCAATATCACGCTGCGCGGCTTCCAGACTGCCGCGGATATTTGCCAAGTCAGCTCTGATCATCTCGATATCGGCTTTGTTACCTTTGCCAACCGGAGCCTTCATCAGAGCTGTGTCCGCTGCCGCCAGTTGCAGTGCGGCCTGCGCTTGCATTTCCATAACCATCACGCGCATCTTTTCTTTCTCCGCTGCGGCTTGCTCGCCGGCGGACTTGGCCAATGCTTCGGCGCTGACATAGAGTGCTGTGGCGTTCTTATAGCTGCGGAACAGCGCAAACTTACCGTCCGCTTCCGTCTTGGCGGAATTCGCTGCATTCAGCGTATCCATTGCCATCTTCAATGCTTGCGGAGCGTAGGTTTCAGCCTCAGCCGCGCGCAATGTTTCCATCGCTGAATTAGCCGAAGCGATCTCAGCCTCCGGCGGCTTGGCACAGCCGGCAAAAATTAACGCGATCATTGTCACTGCTATGACAATCAACTTTGTCTTCATTTTCTTTTCCTTCTTACCCGGTGGTACAAATTACAGGGTGAGCCGGTAAACCGGGGTATTCCCGGCCTTCTCCTCTGAATTGCATTGTTTATCGGCAGCCGTTTGCTATTCATGCTGCCATATCCTTGGTTTAATAAAAATCCGACCTAATAGACCGACTCATATGAATCGAGGGTTTCAAAGCTGTCATTCCGGAAATTCATCAAGTCTTCGCAGATGAATTATCCGGAATCCCGATCTCCACTGCGACCCTTCACATCAGGTAGGTCGGTCTACTAATGCTGGACGCGAGACAACTCCAGCATCTCATTCAGCATCTCCATGGCCTGCTTCGCAAGTTTCTCCCGTTGATTCGCCGAGAACATCGGCAATCTGTGGCGGATTATCAAAGATGCCAGCCCATGAACGAAGGACCACAACCCAAAGGCAGTCGCGTCCGGATCGACTGACTTCAGATAACCTGCCTCTTGACATTGCCTGATCGTGTCCCGCAGCGCTTCGTATGCGCGACGACCATACCGCCACTCGGCCTTTTCCTTAATCTTCGAGGCTGGAGCATACTGTATAAACATTAAGTCATAATATTCGCGATTGTCAAGGGCAAATTCTAAATAAGTCGAAAGATATGCCTGCAATCGGTCGATCGGATCGGCAATCTGTAGATTCTGCCGCTGACGATGATATAACTCCTGAAAAGCCAGATTGTGCAGCGCGAACAGAATGTCATCTTTGTCCTTGAAGTACAGATAAATCGTGGACGGACTGTACTCAATAGAATCCGCAATCCTTCGAAGCGAGACACTCGAATAACCCTCCTCAAGAAAAAGATGCTTGGCCGCATCTAAAATCTTCGCCCGCATCTCCAGCTTTTCTCGTTCTTTACGATCCGCGATTCCCATGACGATTATTTTCTGAACACTGTTTATTTAGTGAACACAATATAATAAAATAATAATGTTCTGTCAAGTGGCAATTGTAAATTGTATTTCTGCCTAAAATGCTCAAACTTGGCGATATTGCACTTATTCTGAATCGATATCTAAGTGACTGATAGACATCAAGTAACAGATTCAGCAAACTGTTATTCCGGAAGCCAATCCCCAACCGAGTACGATCTTCAATTCATACAAAGCACTCTTGCCCCAAAATGGAGCAGATCATAAACGGCTGAGAAATTCTTGAATTAATAAAAAAGAACTCCCTAATAGGAGTCCTAAGTGTTTATCGTTGGCGGAGAGCGTGGAACTCGAACCTGCGGAACGGATTGAAATCGTTCGTGTACCCCTCATGAATATAAAATACAAATAATTACAGAATAACCGTTATTGATCCACATACCGTCGTGAAATTCGACCCAAGAACGCTATGTAAGCTGAATCGTGCTTGCGACCTGAATCCGAGAATCAAGGTAGGCGATATCCGTTGGCGCGAAGACGACAATCGCGGGATCCATTTTGATTAGGGATCCGCTGTATTTGCAAATTTCTTGCTCAATATGTTAAGATTTTCTTGGGCTGTATCATCTTATTGTTATTACTTCTCCCGAATTACGAGCGTCTGCGTGCCCAACCAGATATCAATCTGTGATGCGATGGTACTTGATTTTGACTTCGTATCAAATCCTCCAATCCGCACCTGCATTAAAGTGCTATCGGCAATAGACGGGACTAGCTTGTAAGGAATATTTGCTCGTTTTAAACGGTTGACTATTCGATCAACATTATTAGGGCTTCGAAATGCGCCGACTTGTATATACCAGCATGCATTTTCATTCATTTGAGCCTCAACAAGGAGCGGCGCCTTCGTAACTTCCTCAGCACGCGTTAACCGTCGATTAAATTGTGTCGGATATTCACCCGTTGGATGTCGAGACGTGATAACTAATGTTGAAAAGCCAAGAGTTTCATTCAAAACGGCTGAAACAGAGTCCGCGGTATGTTTGTTTGCGAATCCAGGAATGCGAATTTGACGAATGATCCCTGAAGAAGTCTCCAATGGAACAAATCTTGTGTCGTAGCCCGCGCTTCGCAGAATGTCCGCTCTGCGATCCGCGTAATTTCTGTTGCGAAACGCGCCCACCTGGACATACCAGCTTCCATTCGAGTCGATATCGGAGTAAGCAATGGTCTGCTTCGCCTCAATTAAAGGCGAATACGTCTTTGAACTCACATTCTTTTCCTGCGATATCCGAGGCGTTGATATGTTCTCTGCTTCATTCATCGATAGGCGAAGTGTTTTGGAGTCAACTATCACCAAGCGCCTAACCTGTGGAACTACCTTCAACTCAATGACCTCATGCTGATCAGGCTGCAAGTTCACCTCATATGGAATATTCCCAAATTCGTGGTAAGGCGGCAACCCGTAACTAGTCACTTCTATGGTCCATATCCCGGGTCGCAGTTTCGTCACGGCAAACCAGCCATTTTTGTCTGTTAATGTATGAATTACTTCATTTTCACTCGTTAGAGTCAAAGGAATATCCGATAAACCGCGAAGTCTAATCAATTCTTGATCGCTAAGCGAACTACTTGTGTCTGTTGATTGCTCAAGTAAAAGGCCACGGCTTGTGCTGAAATCTGCAAGCCCATATAAAGCCAGATCACCCGCGATGGAACCGCTTACAACTACATCCAAATTAAGTGTTTCGGTTTCACCACCCTGAACTTGTACCTCAATGGGCAAAAGTTGTTTTGTTAGCCGATCAAGACCGATCCCTGCATTATCAATCTGTAAATACTGCGTTCCCTGTTCTATCGAGTGAAACGCAAAGGTCCCGTTCTTGTTTGAAAGAGCGACCCGATTTCCCATCCGCAGAACTACGCCTGGGATCCCCGTATGTTTCTCACCGTTAACTTCACAAATCTTGCCCCGAACCGCGCCCAAAGTTCGCTTTCTGGCTATGGGGACTCCGAAGGGGATCTCATAGCTGAGTAAATAAGAGTATTCACTGTCGATTTGTAGCTCATCAAGATCTAAACGCCGAATTTTAAATAGAAGAATATGATTCTGAAACGGCTCATACTGAATACTGAAATCGTATTGCAGACTCTCAAACTCCCCACAGTTGTTCTGGTCTCTGGCTTGGAAGTTTCCTATTATGCGCATTCTCCGAATGACTCTGTAGCCCAGAGCCATACCGAGTATTCTGCTTCGGCGCGCTTCGATAGAATATCCGGAGTGACCGCTCTGACACCAGATGCTGTAGTTCTGCGTGCTGCTTGGCCTCAGGTCAATCCCAACTCGGTAGCTCTCGTGATCCCGTGTTCTGTCTGTTAAATAATCCTTTCGGTACCCCCGCACAATCGCAGACGAAAAGCTGAGTAATCGAATAGACTTTTGAAGTCTTGCCACAGTGAACATCGCTCTATTGTCATAATCAGGCGCGGACAACTTGTCGATCCGCTCATGATCCTCAACATCCAGTGAACCGCTTAATAAGATTGGATTACGATAGCGTATTCCTGTCCTGACATGACGTTCCCGAGTGGCAGACGATTTCGTTTCTGTTAATTCGAGATTTTGAGCAAGAGTGCGATATGAGAACGTCCACCCAAAATTCGCAGGCAAGGGTGCATATAGATCAATAAAGTTCTGTTCTTCGTCCTGCAAATAGCCTGCAAACTCACGATCCGCATGTTGCATTTGCAGTGAGATGATTATCCCGTTTATTCTACCGTCAATTCGCCCCGCGAATGCTTGTGGAACCTTGCGGTAGGAAGAATCTCTGGCGCTGGAAGCATATTCTATATTAGCTTTCCACGAGGAATTTGGTTTTATGGACGAGGAGACACTGAATAGTTGATCGTGGGATTGGCTTGTCTTTTTGTCAAGCACATTTCCACGGATAGTAAAACGGTGGCTAATGTGACCGCCGATATATCCACCAAATTCTTCAAGATCAGGATACTGCGGTCTGGATCGAAATCCAATCACTCCCACCTCTAAGCTCTGTCTCTCATATTTCCCGCTTATTCCTCTCCCCAGCCTGCTCCTTTCCAGTAAGTTCGATAAAGTGAAAGATTGATCGCCGGCGCCAAGTTCGCCCACTTTCGATTTCAGATTCAGACAGTACTCATCGCGGATACCGTAAACACTTCGCTCCATGTTCCTTGGGCCGCGATAATGATACTCCAATCGGTATCTTTCCCGCTCGTCAATGAATCCGGCACCCGAATATTCATACTGCATGCCGTTAACACCTTCACCGCCGATATAGCTTGCTTTGATCCGTGAGGGAAATTCACGATAACGATTAGGGATTGCACCGGATCCTGGAAGCACGTCAATCGTCGTATATGATTTCCACCTGGAAATCAACGAGTCCTGCGTACTCGTCGCTTCGAAAATGAGTCGATCCTTAATTGGATGAAGTATCTGGCGAGTAGTTGAGATAGTCGCGCCAATCTGCCGTGATTCACCCGGCAAGAGATTCACCTGTCCCGAGTCAAGCTTGACTCTAAATCCCGAAGTACTCAGTGCTGAAAGATCAAATTGTGCCGCGCTGTTGCCGCGATGAATGATTTCGAACTCGACAGAGTAATTTGAACCGGCCTCGACGCGCGGAGGCGCATGTCTTACAAAAAGGTCGATGGCAACGATTGGCCGAACCTCAACAAAGAGGGAGTGTTGATCGCCGCATTCTGGATGATTCAGATCGCGCACGCGATAAGTCAGTGTATATTTGCTTGGCAGCGTGCTCGCCGGGACATGGATCCCCGTTATTCGAACGGTGTGCAGACCAGGACCTAAACTGAAAAGCACATCCTTTGTTACCAGCTGCCAGTTATCTGGGAGCTGCAAATCCTCAAAAACGTCACGCGCAAACGTATCAAGGTTTGAAACTAAAAAAGCTCCAGTCAAGAGTCCTGGAGCTTTAAAATTTGTGATAACACTGTCCTGAATTTCGACGCGAAGCCCCTGCTCGACGCCATGAACCGGCGAAATAAAAATCCATAACGCGAAAACAGCGTAAATTGTGTGCGTTTTGTTGCTCACAATTAGAATTCTAAGTCGTATTTCGCCCCGAGTACATTTTCTCCACCACTGTCAACCACAACTAAGGCCTTGTATTTCCCCTGCAAGCTGTCCGCTAGTTGTATCCGGAATCGAACGGAAGTGCTTGGGAAAATGCGCTTTTTCTCGCATTCAAATCTTCCGGCGGACTGCCCGTTCTCATCATAGAGCTCCACCCAGGCAATCGGCACAGCCCATCGATTACCGCTATTCTTAACATCTACATGCAGTTCCCTAGTATTGTCCGCAGTCATCGAAAGTTCCGCTCCGATTACCTGAAGATCGGATATGCCCGTCATGCCGATCTGCGTGATGCACTGAACGCCATAACGGACAACCTGTGAAATGGCGGCTTGATTGTCCGCAGGTCTGTTTGGGGATGAATCGGAGTCGATTTCTTCCACCATCAGCATGCTCCAGAAGGTGCCGGAAAGTGAATCATTATCAGGAACACTGACTGTATAGTCTATCCGATGCGTCTCGTGCGGGGGGATTACGATACGATTCGGGCTGAAATCAATCCACCCTGCATTGGACCGTTCAAATTCACCGGCAGGTCCGAAGGAATTACTACCATCGCTCTGGAAAAGGTAATCTGTTTGGTGAACCTGTACAGAAGTCGATTTGTCGCCGTTGTTCACTACTTCGATTGTTCCTGTATAGCTTTCGCCCGGCAACGCTTCGCGCTCTTGAGTCAGTGACGAAATCGTAATCGCAATAACCGGCGTGGCGCAGAGAAGACAACCACCTAATAATGCCAGAATGCGTCCAAGTATGCGAGATAGAAGGATAGTTTTTTTATTCATCAACAATCGTATATGTGATTGTGTGAGTATCAACATTGATGCCGTCCGATGCCGTGGCAGTTGCCGTGTAGCGGAGATCACAGGTCCCGACATCAGGCGAAGTCATCGCGGGGATACTGCTAATCAGGTCAACAGAAATCGTTGTTAGGGTAACTTCGCCCGCAGATGTTCCGGTGGCGGCCGTAATATTGAGAGCTTGCACTTTCAGTGTGAAATTCGGCGACGCCAGATTAGTCTGCACTGTAATTTTCTTTGTCGCAGACGTTCCCGGCCAATTGTTCCATTCCAACTGTGCCGTTTGATCTGAGTCAACGTCAGGTTCTTGGCCCGCTGTCGCCGACGAAATGACCAAATCGACATTCCCGTTCAGAACTGCAACGTCTGCGCCATAAGCCATGGCAGAAAAGAGCAGCAAGAGAACCGCTACGCCTCGAACTGGTAATGAAATGTTCAACGTAAATCGGCCATGAGTGATTCATCCCGATTAGTTGTCTACAATCGTGAAGGTAATGGTGTGAATATCCGATCCCGCGCCGCCCTCGACTGTGGCGGATGCTGTGTATCGTGTCGAACTGCTGCCCGTTGTTGTCGAAACTCCCGTGATAAAGTCTTGGGATATGTTGGAAACCGTGACTTCCGATGCCGCTGTGCCTCCGCTTACTCCGGTTGCAAGTGCTTTCAGCGTATATTCCGGAGAAGCGAGGTTCGTTCCGATTGTGATCTTTTTCCCTGATGCGTTGCTCGTCCACAGTAAACCGGATGTTGCGTCGGCTGCATTAGTGGGTTCGGATCCAGCGGTTGCTGTGTTTATTGTCAATAGGACATTTCCGCCCGTTACAGCGATCTCATTGATCGTATTCACGGTGACGGTAACTGTATGGTTATCCGTATCAACTGCTATCGCAAACTGTAAGTACGAGAGGATGATCCAAAAACCGATTGCGCCGATCCATTTGATTTTCATGTTGAACCGCCAAACAGAATATGACCTATGGTTCCGACCTCATGAAGTGCTTCAACTTGTTATAACACATGATGTTCTTAAGTTAAGCAAATGATTGAGGTTTGTCAATAGATTTAATCAGATAGGCGTAAAAAACTAAAATGTCTGCAATAATTCGAAATTCAAAGCGGAATTTTGCAAAGGTGTTTCGAGTCTGATATTTCGCAATAATCTATTATCGAACCTAATCACTGCAATATCATTGTCTTAGGTTGCAAAGGATCACCAAAACGAGACCATTCATATCCATTATTTTGAAACTTATTAAGAACATAGCTAAACCTTCAGCTAAAATGAGCCGATAATGAAGATAGAACCTTATGACAGATGCACTTCTGCGGAATTCAGTCTGGCAAGGTAACCACTTTTTGAAGATCAAGGAGATGCCATGTTCTACCGTCGTACCCTTCCTATTGCCATATTAGTCGTTTTAGCTGTCATTGGCTTTGCAATAGCTGCCGACAACGATACCCATGAGGTGACAGTAACTGT
This sequence comes from bacterium, assembly GCA_018814465.1. Classification (GTDB taxonomy): domain Bacteria; phylum Electryoneota; class RPQS01; order RPQS01; family RPQS01; genus JAHIZR01. The sequence continues at coordinate 9,982 of JAHIZR010000128.1, forward strand.
AAGCGCGATCAACGAAATGGCCGTCTCCGGGGGAGATATCGGACTCACCATAAATTCCGCAACCGCCGGAGCGCAGCCTGACGACGATACCGATGCTACTACAGGGCTTGCTTGGACAACTAATGAAGCTACAAAGAAAATCACCGCCGAAACCGACAATGCGGCGCCTACTTATACTCTAAAAGTTCTTGCATCGGCAGTCACTGGCGGTGGAGCCGCTGCCGCCCAAGTGACATTGTCGACAACGCCCGGAGACTATGTGACTGGTATCGGCGAAACAATAGGTACATGTACCAATACGTATACTGCATCTGCCACAGCGGCTCAAGGTACAGGAGCTGATGTTCACAACGTAACCTTTACCATTACTGCCGAGTAGTATTTCGTTAGCTTATTGTTCTGAGGATCACAGGTTGTGCCTGTCTCCTTGCTGATGGATTGAATGTTTTATTAAATCGAACATCTAATAAAGGTGCTTTTCCCCTCGGATATTTAGAAGGAGCCGACTCAGAAGTAGCTGGGTCGGCTCTTATTTTGTGGGTATCGAGTTGGCGTGAGGCGAAGACGGCAGGGTGAGAGTTGAGGGAACGCGGTTTAGGCGGGTTCCGGCGCGGTGGTCGCCCAGAGTTTTTTGAGG
>JAHIZR010000129.1 GCA_018814465.1 bacterium
CAGCGCGCATACGATTACCGGCAGCTTCGACGGTGCCCGGGGCGCCTTTGCGATAGATTTAGATGATGATGGCGATATGGATGTACTTGGCGCGGCTGAATATGCCGACGATATCGCCTGGTGGGAAAACGACGGCAGCCAGAACTTCACTGAGCACACGATTAACGCTGCCTTCGACGGAGCCTATGCGGTCTGTGCTGAGGATTTAGACGACGACGGCGACAAAGATGTAATCGGTGTCGCCTACAACGGCGACGATGTTTACTGGTGGGAAAACGACGGCGCTGAATCGTTTACGCAACACACACTGCTGGCACTGAACGGTCCATGCAGCGTGATGACGGAAGATATCGACGGAGACAATGATCCTGATATTCTGGTGGCAGCCCGGGTCGGCGGCTACGTTACCTGGTATGAAAACCGCGGCCTGCGCGCTTTTCAATATCATCATTTGACGACAAGCTTGGGAGGAGCCTATTCGGCATTTGCGGCGGATGTAACCGGCGATGGGCATGTCGATGTTTTTGCCTCAGCGGCTTCGCTGGGCTTAGTTGCCTGCTTTGAAAACAACGCGGATTGTCCTTATCATGAGTTCTTGATCGGATCGGCCACGCAGGCTTACAGCCTTGATGTAGTGGATTTCAATAGTGATGAACGTCCGGATGTATTTGTGAATGGATACCAATTTGTCGGCTGGCTGGAGAATGAAGGTGGTAATAGTTACATCGAGAGGCTTGCTTCGGACACCTCCTATAGCTACTTCGGCTGCGCCGCTGATGTCAATGGAGATGCAAGCCTTGATATCATAACCGCGAGTACTAATTGGCAGGCAATTCATGTGTATGAGAATACGGGAGAAGGCTTTTCCGGCTACCAGCTTGCCGGTTCAATCGTTTCTCCACTCTCGACTATCGCCGCTGATCTTGATGGCGACGAAGATAATGATATTGTTTGCGCAATGACTGGGTCGTACGAAGTCCGGTGGTATGAAAACCTTGGTGGCAGAGCATGGGCCGAGCACGTTTTGGCTGCGAATATTTCTTCCTACGAATTGCATGCCGTTGACATTGATGACGACAACGACATTGATTTGCTGGCCGCCGACTATTATAATGATCGGATCCTGTGGTGGGAAAACCTGGGCGGCGGATCATGGAGCGAGAATACTCTGGCGGCGGATTACAATAGTCCCTATTCAGTATACAGCACGGATCTGGATCTCGATGGTGATTTTGATATTCTTAGTTCAGCCAGTGCGGATAATGTCATCACATGGTGGGAAAACGATGGCAGTGAAGTCTTCACGCGCCATGATCTTGCGGCGTCTTCTCCTCCGTGGGCTGTTCGGACTGCCGACTGGGATCTTGACGGCGACATAGACATTTTCAGCTCCAGTTCCTCCGGTGGAACGATCACGCGGTGGGAGAACAACGGACTAATGGCATTTATTCCAAGCATTTTCATCTCAGGAGGTGTCGGTAATTACGCAATTCGCCTTGCGGATGTAGATCAGGATTGGGATCCCGACCTGTTGGCCGCACAACAAGGAGGAGTCGTTCTATTCACCAATGAATTGCCGCATGACCTCACACTGACCGAACCCAACGGCGGGGAAACATGGCTGGTTTCTCAGAATGATACGGTGCGCTGGACGAGCTTGGGCTATCCCGGTCCGGTGAAGATTGAACTAAACAGAAATTATCCAGTGGGTGAATGGGAGATGCTGGCTGACAGCATTGAGAACGACGGCGAAGAAGTATTCTGGACAACGGAGCCAGTGTCCGGCAACTGCCGGATTCGAGTCTCCTCATGGATCGGTCACCTGATAGATGAATCGGATGCGGATTTCTCGATCTCCACGTCGCAGGGGTATCTGGCTCCTGTGCTGCCGGAGACGCCGTCAGTGGCCGTGCAAAACTGGAACACAGGCAGTCATGAATGTCCCGAAACGGCGGTCGTGACATACAAGCTGAAGAACTTCGGCAGTCAGAACATCACGATAACGGATATTGATTTGTATAGCGGTGCCCACTTCTTTGTTGAGCAGGATTGTCCCGCGCTTGTAGAATTGATGCCGGGTGAAGTCAGCGCTTGTACCCTCGCGGTTTATTTTGACGCGCAGTTCGACGGTACATTTAGCGATACTTTGCTGCTGCAGACGAACGCTTCCAATGCTGTGAATGGCTATGTCCGCATTCCGCTGACCGGAACGCAATACTCAACTCCGACAGCACCTGAAGTGGTAATTACAGAGGAGGGAATTAACGCACGCCTGTCATGGGATCCGATTGAAGAGTCGATCGGTGAGTGCCCGGTGGAGATCACAGCGTATCTGGTTTTCTATGCTGACAATTCCGAAGGTCCTTATCTGTTCCATGGTCTGACAACTGATACAACTTATCTGCATACAGGAGTCGTACACTTTGCGCCGGCCATGTACTACCATATGCTGACAACCACTGAGGAATTACCGTTGTTGATGTCCCTGCCTGTCGACGGCACGCTAACGGAAGAAGCTTTCCTGAAACTATATCGGTCACCAATCAAGGCAATAGCAACGGGTGAATTGAAGTTTAAGAAATAGAGATTTCCCCAAGTTCTGATTACCTCTTGCGTTCCCGCTAAAACATAGGTATAATTAGAAGAGAGCGAAAACTGACATCTCTGCTAAACAACTGAAAGGTATGAGTTTATTTATGGTCGTCCAGGCAAGCATATGATCCAGTGGACGGCCTTTCTTTATTTGGGCGTCATCGCTTGGGGGACATCCTTCCTGTGGATTAAGATCGCCCTGCGTGAGCTTGACCCGCTGACACTGGTGATGTGGCGCGTGCTGTTCGGTGTGATCACGGTAGGAATTACGATACTCCTTGCCCGGAAACGAATAATCTGGAAGGGCCGGCAGTTCTGGATTCCGGCACTGCTGGGAATAACCGGAACGGCGATTCCTATTTCCATGATTTCCTGGGCGGAGCTGCGCATCGATTCCGGGATCGCCGGGATTCTCAACGGCACCATGCCGATCTGGACGATCCTGATCGCCCATTTCGCGATTCAGGATGATCGACTTACCTTGTCGAAGATTTCGGGAATTCTTATCGGATTCGCCGGAATGTATCTGCTGCTGAATCCCGATGTCGGTGTGGCACGTGATGTTGTCGGTCAGCTTGCCGTCGTAGCGGCGGCCATGCTGTATGCCGCTTCAACGGTCATGACCAAGCGCTACCTGCGCGGAGTCCATTCGCAGCAGATTACCCTGCCGTCACTCCTTTCCGCATTGGCATTGATGCTCGTCCTGACTATAAGCTCAACCGGTAAGATTACTATCCCCCATAAACCCATGACTTGGATCGCCTGCGGATGGATGGGAATCGTCGGCATGGGTTTGGCACAGCAGGTGTGGTTCTGGTTGATCGGTCACTGGTCGGCTTCACGTCTTTCCATGGTAACCTATGTGTTCCCGGTGGCGGCGCTGACTTTGGGAGTTATTTTCCTCGGTGAGCGCGTATCATGGGAACTGATTGTCGGCGGCGGCATGATTATCGGTGGAATCATCCTTGTCAACCGTTCCGCGGCGACCCGAATCACTCCAATTATTTCCACATAGCAACTTACGATAAAAGGACTGATACGATGAGAATGAAAAGTAATGCTGTAGTAAAACCGGTTTACGCTTTTATTATGATCTTTTGCCTGTTGATGACGGCTCTGCCGGCACAGGCGCAGATCAGCGCGGGCGGAACTCCGCCGAGTCAGCTCTACGCCTTGCGCAGCACGATCCCGACGGAACAGATGCCTTTAGTGAATGCTCAGGATTATCTGGCGGAAGACGCGCTGCTTCCAAAGGACGAAGCGAATCGCTTTGGAGTTCCTTTTGAAGTATCGCTGAATCTGAACAACTCCGGTGTCTGGACTAATCTTCCCGACGGCGGACGACTCTGGCAGCTGCGCATCACCGCACCGGGAGCGTTCTCGATTAATCTGGTTTACGATGAATTCTATATGCCGGAGGACGCGCAGTTCTTTATCTATAATGAGAACTATGCCTTCGTGATCGGCGCCTTCACAAGTTCAAACAACAAGGATCACGGCATGTTCGGAACCCAGCCCGTGCCCGGCGATATTTCGATTCTGGAATACTATGAACCGACGGATGTGCGCGGCCAGGGGCGGCTCTCGGTTATGCGTGTGGTGCATGCATATCGCAATATGTTCGGATACACGGATAACCTTGATGCCTTTGGTGAAAGTGGCTCCTGCAACAACAATGTTGCCTGCGATGACGAGTGGAACGATCAGGAGCGCGGAGTCGTCATGCTGCTGACCTCGGGCGGTTGGCGGTATTGCTCCGGCTCATTGATCAACAATACCAACAATGACGGAACGCCTTATGTGTTGACGGCTAACCATTGCAGTCCTGCTGCAACGGATGTGGCAATGTTCAATTATCAGAGTCCAACCTGCACACCGAACACGGACGGTCCGACCACACAAACGGTTTCCGGAACCACAACCCGCTTCAACAATTCGACATCTGACGGCTGGTTGATGGAGCTTTCTTCACCGGTTCCGCTGACGTATAATCCCTATTTCAACGGCTGGAATGCTAATGACGTCGCGGCATCGGCTTCGGTCGGCATTCATCATCCCAGCGGTGATGTGAAGAAAATCTCCTGGGATAATGATCCGACAACCAGTACTTCCTACCTTGGAGAACCGATTCCGGGTGACGGTACTCACTGGCGTATCACGGCATGGGACGACGGCACGACGGAGGGCGGCTCTTCAGGTTCTCCCCTGTTTGATACGGACTACCGCATTACCGGACAGCTCCATGGCGGCTACGCGAGCTGCACGAGTATCACCAGTGATTGGTACGGCAAGTTTTCGCTGTCCATGACGCTGGGTGCACGCACCTATCTTGATCCGTCCAGTTCCGGCATCATGACATTAGACGGTTACGATCCGAATGTCGCCGGACGGGTGCTCGGCGTCGTGCGGGATAGCGACAGTAATGAACCCATTCAAGGAGTGCTGGTGGCGGCTGTCGGCGGCGGATCAACGACAACAAATGGTCTTGGCGAATACACATTGCCGCTGCCGGACGGAACTTGGGATATTGATTACACAAAGCGCGGCTATGAACCACAAAGCATAACCGGAATCGTCATCACTGAAGGCTCAGAAGAAACCCGGAATGTTCTGATGCAGTCCATTCCGCTGATTATGGTGATGAACGAAGATTTCGAAAGCGGCGCATCCGGCTGGACGCATGAAGCTAATCCGAGTTGGGTGGACAATTGGCATTTGTCGACTGAAGATGCCCATAACGGCAATACAAGTTATAAGTGCGGAGATACAGGAACCGGCAATTATTCCAATCTTTGTGATGCGCGGCTGATCTCGCCTGTGCTGACAAGCCTTCCGGGTGACGCGGAGATGACGTTCGCCATGCGCATCGAATCGGAAATCTCCAGCTACTATCCTGATTCCGCTTATGATGGCGGGATTATCGAGATGTCCGTCAACGGCGGAGCCTTTGCGCAGGTTACGCCCGAACAAAACTACACGAAGCGCTTCCGTTATACATCCGGCGGCGGCAGTCCAGTCTCCGGCCCTATGCCCGGACTATTCTGCTTCGCGGGCGATGCCCCCACATGGCTTCTTTATTCCGTCGATTTAACGGACTATGAAGGCGATGACGTGCAGTTCCGCTTCCGCTTCGGATCGGACGCCGGCGCTGCCGATGAGGGCTGGTATATTGATGATGTGCAGGTGAAAGGCTACGGAGTGAATCTCGTCGATGTGACAGGGCTAACCATTACCGTGACCGGAAACGATGTGACTTTGCGTTGGGAGGATGACACGAATCCATACTACCGTATTTACAGCAGTGATGTTTCAGAAGGTGTTTTCATCGAAGAGGAAGGTTCCACTTCGGCGAATGAATTCACGATCGTCGACGGGGCGACGGAAGAGATTCGCTTCTACTATGTGGTGGGAGCATCCGCGCCTTAGATTTGACAACAAGTACTCTGTCACAGATGATGTGATTGATGGCAGCAGGTGGTTTACGGGGTTCCGGATAATTCATCTGCGAAGACTGGATGAATTTCCGGAATGACAGATTACTAACAGATATTCATGATAACCAACGGTATCGGAGAGTCGCACCATGAAGAGTTTTGCATCGGCGTTGCTTGTTTTGTTTTTTTTGGTATCACAGCTTTGGGCTCAGATCAGTTCCGGAGGAGCGCCGCTTAGTTTCTCCCAGCCGTTAGATAATAATGTATCGTCGTTAACGATGCCGGATGTCGATGTCGACGCCCTCATCGCCGAGGACAAAACAGCAGGCTGGGAGGAAGCCCCCCGCTTCGGCGCGCCGCATGATGTCTCCATTAATCTGAATAACAACGGCACATGGACGACGCTGAGAAACGGCGACAGGTTGTGGAGATGCAGAATTGTTTCGCGCGAAGCTTATTCGATCAATCTGCAGTTCGATGAGTTTTTCATGCCGCCGGAAGCGACGCTGTTCATCTATAACGATGACCACTCGCATATTATCGGAGCCTTCACCGAACAAAACAACAAAACGGACGGACGCTTCGCGACCCAGCCGGTACAAGGCGATGCGATCACGCTTGAGTATTACGAGCCTGCCTCACAGCGGGCTCGCGGTGTATTATCGATCTGGCGGGTGGTGCATGCTTACCGGGATATGTTTCATCACGGATCGCTGGATGACTTCGGCGACGCCGCCTGGTGCGCGGTCAATATCAACTGCCCGGAAGGGGAGGACTGGCAGAACGAAAAGCGCGGCGTGGCCTTGATGATTACCGGAGAAGGATTTCGCTGGTGCAGCGGCAGCCTCATCAATAATACGCGCAACGACGGAACTCCGTACTTTCATACCGCAATGCATTGTACCGATGGTCAGAATATCGGAACCATGGTATTTGTCTTCAACTATGAGAGTCCCGGTTGTGAGGTTGTTGACGGACCGCTGAATCAATCGGTTGCCGGAGGATCTCTGCTCTTCACTCATGTGAACACGGATATCGCCTTGATCGAACTCTCGTCGCCGATTCCGTTGGATTACAATCCGTGCTTTAATGGCTGGTATGCGGAAGATATCGCTCCAACCAGTTCCGCCTGCATCAGTCATCCGGCTACGGATGTCAAAAAAATAGGAATTGACGAAGATCCGGCCGTCAGTTCTGCTTTTGGCGGAACACCCGCCAATTCTCATTGGCGTGTTGTGCATTGGGAAGCCGGTCATGCCGAACATGGATCATCGGGTTCGCCGCTGTTCAATCAGGATGGCTTGATTATCGGTCAGTGTCATGGCGGCGACGGCTGGTGCGACGATGTCGTAAACCACAATGTGGATTACGGCAAACTGGCCTGGTCTTTTGATTTGGGCGCGGATCAATGGCTCGATCCCGACGGACTGGGAATTACAGATCTACCGGCATATGATCCCAATGTCGCCGGACAAATCGCCGGGGTGATTAGAAATGCGGACACAGAAGAGCCTGTCGAGGATGTTCTCGTAAGAGTAGTCAACGGCAGTCAAAGCACACGGACAAACACACTCGGTGAATACCGGCTGCCGCTGTATGAAGGCACGTATGATATCGACTATTCGCTCTGGGGCTATGAAAACCATACGGAGTTCGCCATCACAATCGCCGAAGGAGATTCGATCATTCGGAATATCGACTTAAACCCTTTAAATGTTGTGGTGATGATGGATGAGGATTTTGAAAGCGGTGCGGCCGGCTGGACGCATGCCGCGGCTCCCGATTGGCTGGATGATTGGCATCTCTCCTCCGAATCATCGCACAGCGGGACGAGCTCGTTCAAGTGCGGTGACGATGGAACGCTGAATTACTCTAATTTGTTGGATGCGCGTTTGTCTTCGCCGATAATCGAATTTCTGCCGTCACAAGCTCAACTCAGTTTTTGGATGCGGATCGAGTCGGAAGTATCGGGAGCATATCCTGATTCCGCTTATGACGGCGGGGTTGTGGAAATATCGGCCGATGGCGGACTCCCCGAAGTGCTTGCGGTTAACCGCGGCTATACTCACCTCTTTCGGTATACGACAAACGGCACGAATCCGGTTACGGGACCGATGGCAGGCTATCCGTGTTTTGCCGGGAGCAATGCTGCTTGGAGACAGATCACGGCGGATTTGTCGGACTATGAAGGCCAGGACATCCAACTGCATTTTCGTTTCGGTTCGGATAACATCGTCACAGGTGAAGGCTGGTACATTGATGATGTATTGATTCGAGGAATTTTTACGACCCCGCCTCCAGTTACAGGATTAGTAGTCTGGCGTGACGGAGATGATGTTATGCTCTCATGGAACAGTGACGCGACGCCTTACTATCTTATCTACAGCTCGTTAACTCCTGAGATTCCCTTCCCGGATTACGAGGGAATGACCGATCAGACAAGTTATGTGATCGAGCATGGCTTACAGGATGAAAAACGCTTCTATTATGTGGTGGGCTATATGCCTGAGTAGTTCGAGAGAGTCGTTGCTTACTCAGCCGCCGGACCGCAAGTTCGGCGGCTTTTTTAGTGAGAAAAAACTTGCGCACGGTCTTGTCAGTCTTTTCACAAAGTCTCTATCGCGAATACGTATGTAAATACCTGTATTGCATTTAATAAATTATGAGATATCGGAGTGAGCTTTATTGCTTTCCGAGGATTTCACAAGTATATTTAAGTAAGGTTAGCAAGTTAAGGAGGTCATTATGAGATTACTGGAAGTCCTCGCGGAAAAGGGAACCACAGTGCATACCTGCCGGTTCGATGAGTCGGTTAGCGTTGCCATCAAGAAGCTGGTTGCCAATAACATCGGTGCGCTTGCTATCGTGGATGCAAATGACAGGTTAGTCGGTATTTTTTCGGAGCGCGACATTCTGCGTCTGGTTTCGATCACACCCACCGCGCTGGCCGGATTCAAGATTTCGGACTACATGACACGGCATGTGCTCTCCGGACATCCCGATGACAACGTGGATGAAACGCAAACG
>JAHIZR010000130.1 GCA_018814465.1 bacterium
GAAATAAGTCCCGGAACCGGCCGCATACCCGTTCGAAGTGCCGTTCCAGCGAGCCGTGTAGCGTCCGGGCCAACGCTCTGCCGCGACAAGCGTCTCGACTAACCTGCCTTCAATCGAAAAAACCTCGAGCCTGACATCCGCGATTGCGTCAACATCATAGGTAATCGTTGTGCTCGAATTAAACGGATTCGGATACACCATTCCCAACCCGAAGCTCGATGCAATCTCCGGGATCTGGCTCACAGCTTCGTTCCAGTTGACAAACGTCCACAATTCCCTTGATGCGAGAGACATCGGCGGCAAGTAACTATTCGCCACGACATGCCACTGAACCGTATCGCTCTGCATGATAATGGGATTGTTCAACAAGTCTATCGTGACAAACGTATCCGCTAACCCTACGATCGCAAAGGAGGTATCCCGCACCTCAAACACCAGATCATAGCTTACTTCATCCGATAAATCCGTGTCAACCGCCCGCTCCCACCGAAACTCCGCCGTCGGCGATGTCAGCACTTCATCATCTTCCGGCGCAATCAAACTGAACGGCAAAGTTGAATCCGGAAACACTCTTAAAAAAGTCCGGTGACGATCCGAGCATACCGTCAAATTCCCGGCAATATCCTGTGCCGCCACTCGCCAGTGAATGAATACATTATCCGTATCCGTAATCCAGGTATAGGTCTCGTTCATCAAGGGTCCGATCGCCATAGGACTCTCGAACAATGTATCCGAATCCATCAGCAATGCATAGACAATCTGATCTCCCGGATCAGGATCGACCGCCTCTTCCCAGGTAAAAACGATATTGCCCTCGAAGAGCGTGTCGTCCGCCGCGGGCGTCAATAAAGCAAACGGATTCGGCGGATGCTCAATCGGCGCCGCGGGATCGGGATCCGTCATCAGATAAAACCCATATTCCGCGGCTGGCTGCGACACCCCGACTGCGTAATACCGGTAGCTCGAATCCACCGCGACATCGTTGAACTCCGAACGAATCGTATCCTCGACCACGATCGACCACAGACTGTCCCCGTCCTGATTGATCTTCATCAGCAGCGCATTGTGAACCCCCGAACTGTCAACCGACCGATAGCCCGCGATTACAAATCCCGAATCATTGTCGGCGACCGCCAGAACGGACAGAGCCGCGTCATCCCGGCTCCCCCCCCATGATCGCGACCACAAACTATCCCCGTTATCATTTGTCGCGACAACCCAAATATCCGTTTGTACCGGAGCGGCGCTGAAAGAACGCGTCGATCCCACCAGAATCGTCAATGATGAATCGATCCGAACAGCATCATAGAGAATCTCATCCTCCGCTCCGCCAAAATGCCTTGTGAATAGTCCAGCGCCGAATTCCGCCGCCGAAGTTCTCAGCATCAGAAAATCCTGCTTCGCTTCCGGCAGGCTGTCCGTCACTCCGTAAACCCAAATCAGCGAATCCCCTTGCGGCTCGATCACGCTGCCGCTGCGTGCCGGCCCATATGACCATTCACGATAAACTTCACCGTCAATATCGATTAACAACAGTGAAAGATCGGATACGCCTTCAATTCTCCTCAGTCCGGTCACAACAAAAGAATCAGGAACCAGCTCCTGTATCGCATGACCATACTCGTCCGAGAGCGTCTCACCGAAGGAATTATTGCCGTGCAAAGCCCCCTCCCAGTCCGTATGCATTATGCGATAGTCAACCTCCCCCTGACTGAAATTCCAGCCGATCAGCAGAGCCGTGCTGTCTGAAGCGCGTGCCATCGAGTAGCACCGGTCTGAGTTGCCCCACGCATGCGACCAGTTCACTGTGCCATCGAAACCGACATTCTGCAAGAAATACCGCGATACTCCAAAGGTTGAAGTCCCCGCCATCGTGATACTTTCAGACGGTGAAAGGGCATCGTCAATCAAGACACTCACCAATGTGCCGCGCTCCGAAAACTCATGCTCTATAACGACTTCCGGCGGCATCGCCGCAACAGCCGACCAGACAACAAAGATGAACAGCATACCGCTGTGTCTAATACGCATATCCTCCCGGTCTCCTACATGCCCTTTCAGTTAATTGATTGCCTTAGTCCGCTGTTAACCGCCTGCTGTCCCGATATTCCACAGATCGCAAGCTCTGTCAACAATAATCCTTGCACCCTGCATCGTGCAGCCCATAGCCGGCAGTTTGAGGCATAAAAATGCCCGATTTCATCCGTTTATAGCCTACTTAAACTACATATTTTTTTAGACCTTGTCAAGCTAATTTATAACCCCCTGACCACGGCACCGAATTTGCGAGCCTTCCCCGTGATAGTCCTTTCTAAACATGACATTTGCCTAAATTCCTGAGGAACTATGGGAGTGCTTTGGAGATACAGCGTTATCGCAGTCGCCGCAGCCGCAATCTTAGGTGGTGCGTTGCTGACTATGGGTCAATTGCGGTCAAGAGAGGCAGACTATACTCAAGCCGAACTTGCCAAACTCAAGGCTATGTCCAGCGTCTGGGAAACCCGCCTCACTTCAGTGCGGGCAGCCTTCCGTGACCAGGTCTGGAGGCACGACCTGACCCAGATGCTCGAACACCCTGAAGACTGGACGAACTGGAGAGCCGAGGAAAAACTCCGTACCGTTCAAGATTCCTGGATTAACGACTTCGGAACACTTCGTGGCTTCGGCTTTTTTGATAGCAGTCGGCAGCTTCATACAGCCCTTGGCGATACCAGCGGACTGGCTGCCGCAAAAAAACTCTTCCACGACACGGGAAATCCGGATATGATCGTCAGTGAACAGCGCCCCGGCATCACAAGCTATGTTGCCGTTCGCTATTCGCCCGCGGTCACCGACGAGTCTCAACATCCGGGAGAATTGATTCTGCTGATCGAGCGCGAGAGCGTGCTTCGCATTCCCGATACCGCTCCACGTTCCTGGATGCTGATGGATGGCCCACAGAGCCCTTTGTATGCTTCGACCGCCTCCCTAAACGCTCCCTTCCAGAAAGCTACCTGGAACATTCTGATGTCCAAAGAATCCGGTATTGTTCCCCACTCCAACGGCATCCCCTTCGGCTTTACTAAACTTCAAGTTCCCGGTATGTTTCCGATGCTGTTGTTGACGGAAATTCAGGTCCCCTCCACTTCCGCCGACACGACCGGAGCGATGATTCTGATCGCGGGCGGCGCATTGTTGCTTGCGCTCATCCTTGCTCCGGTCGGACGACGCAAACCCGCAGATTTGACAGCTTTCGAAAGCGGCGAACAGACTCCTAAGACCGGTGAAACCGTCACCTTCCGCCAAGTTTTTCAGGCTGTCCGTCAGCCGCTGTGTGTGATTGATTCACAGGGCCTGCTGATGCGCGTCAATTCAGCCTGCCGAACGCTGCTCAACGTGCAAAAGGGCGGAAAACCTGACGGTTCGATTGAAGTCTCCGATGGCGAAACCGCAATCCTCGTTCATGACTTTCTGGCATCCATCGCAGCCGAACCGCATAATTATAACGGTCCGATTACCCTGACTCTGAAGAATAGCACCACCTTCCAGGGCACGATTAACGCGACCAGACTCTATACCGACAAAGCAGGCCGCGGTCCGGTTATGATCGAGTTTAATGCAGCAACAAAAACCGCACAAACTGATGCTCAAGCAGACTTAAAAGAGGAAACTTCGTCGGCTTCCGTTGTTGATAATAAGAATCCCGAACCGCTTATTCTCGTCGGTGCGGACGGCATTATCCGCGAATACAATGAGGCGGCTGTCAAAGCGTGCGATCGTATTAAAGACACGCCTCTTCTGGCCGATATCCTGCCGGGGATTGAACGCCGCGAACTGCCGGAGATGCTCGCTTCCACAAAAGATGAACGCTTCGACTCGTTATTCGGCTCTTCCACTCATGAATTTCGCGCCATTCACACCGAGCAGGGAATCCTCCTCTACGGCCATCGCCAAACTGACGAAACCTCGCTCACCATTGCTCTGGAGCAGGCGCAGGAAAGCTTTAATTCCCTCTGCTCCATGACTCCTTCGGCGGTGCTCCTGATTGATCCGTGGACTCACTCGATCCGCTCGGCAAATGCCGGAGCAGCGGAACTTTTCGCCATGACTCCGTTCGATCTGCAGGAACAATGTCTGGATGATTTCACCGACATTCCGTGGGAAGAACCGGAACAGGAAAAAGACATCATGATCACCCTCGCGAATGGATCGTTGCGGCTCTGCAGATTCTCGCATGATCTGATTAAAATCGAAGGTGAGCCAACGGTGCTCGCTGTGCTTACTCCGCAGCATATGCCTGTTGAGGCCGATGTTCGTGACTTGGCCGAACACGCTCAGGCTATGGCCGGAGCACTGCAGGATCAACTGACCGAATCCGTACTTCCCCTCGGCCCCGGACTGCTGATTGTCAATAATCCGACCGTTCGGGAAGTTGCGCGCCGAATGCTGGCCAAAACCGGGCATCCCTGCGAAGCTTTCTCGTCCTTGGATGATGCGACCGCCTGGATTTACTCCCATGATCTGAGACCGGAGCTCGTCTGCTTTGATCTCGGCGACTTCGACGACGGCGATGAATGGCTGACGCAAGTTCGAACTCGTTGCGGGGATGTTCCCTGTCTGGCTTTAAGCAGCGGCAACGACTACCCGCTGCCTGACAACGGACCCAACTATTATCTGGAAAAACCCTTCGAA
>JAHIZR010000131.1 GCA_018814465.1 bacterium
AGAATAGTCTTCAACCGCGATCAAGCGCTGAAAAAGCGTCTGCACAACGAGCAGTCCCATATCCAAGTTGAAAGGATCAAAGACAAAATCGCCTCTCCAATCGTTGCCCAGCGTCGCATCGCAATCCCATGGAAACAGCCGGTATAAGCGCGCACGATCTTCGGCCAGATAGTAGTTCTTCGTGAATCCGTCCTGATTGTTGATCGCGTACTGAATCGCGAAATACCGCATCACATTGTCAACATCCACCAGAGCTTCGGCATGCTCTTCGATACTGTTGCGAGCCGCATTCTGAAAAAACACAAAGCGCGCCGCCAACGTATCAATCGATCCTTGCGGCGCGCGCTGCGGTTCATAGTATTCCGTCAATCGCTCGGGTTCAAGCACGGGAGCAAAGCGGCAGGCATGGGACACGGACTTGAACAAGGTCTCCAGCTCCAGCTCGCGCCGCTCAAAGAAGTCCTCATCGATGGATTCGATCTCATGATGCACGCCCCAGTATTCACCATTAACCAGCAGCGAGATATAGCGGAAGTCCGGCGCGGGCAACTCCAGCGCGCGAGCCAAATCCATACACAAGGCGTTTCTCATGAGCGATTTGTCCCGGTACTCCGCATTCAGATTCGTCTCATCCCATCCGAGAGGCCCGTCGCCTTCAAAAAAAACTTTCCAGGATTTCTTGGGAAGATCACGGCACGTCGCCCCGCGAAAGCGCACTTCGCAGGGATAATCCATACTGTCGGAAGTCAGGATCGCCGGCTTACGGCTGTTTGTGAAGGGATTCTGAAGCAGCGCTTCCAGATCATCGGGAGCAATCGTCAATTGATATACAGGCAGCGTAAATTCCTGAGCAGTCGCCGTCAGGGCGACGGCCAACAGCCCCAACAGCACGCACCGGAAGATGCCTGTAGATATCTGCAAGCCCCTTAGGTTCATGAGATCAGAGACCTCCCGCAATTTTAGCCGGATCAATTAGTTGCAATGGAATTTTGAGGAGTGGATTATTAGCGTTGAATAAGATAGAGGAGATTCAAGACAATTTCAAGTGATAAACCGTTTGTATGTAAAGAATTTACACAAACTGCGCACCATATGCACAAAAACCATTGAAATCATGCTTCATTCTTATACTATTGCAAGTTGGAGGCCGAAATCAATCAGATTACAGCCACTCTGAGGCTTCGCCAGCTTTATTCTCTTGAATCTCAACCTTTAAACTCTTATACTCACAGGGTCGAAAATGAGTCCCACCACCCCGGATGGTGGCGACTAATCGAGTTGCGCTCGCCGAGCCGTGCGTCCTCGCGCGGTCGGAATCTTAAAGTTATTAACAGACCCATCGTCTGAGCTGACAGGTCGCCCGACCTGTGATAAACAAAACGTTGAAAGACAAACATGAAACGCATCAAAACCATCATTCAGGGAGCCGCTGGAAGAGACTTCCACAATTTTAACACTGTTTACCGCGACAACGGATTATTCGATGTTGTTGCTTTTACGGCAGCCCAGATTCCGGGTATCGAAGACAGAGTTTATCCGAAGGTGCTGGCCGGCAGCTTGTATCCCAAAGGAATCCCGATTTATGCCGAAGCCGATCTGGAAATGCTGATTAAGAAACACAAAATCGATGAAGTTGTTTACAGCTACAGCGATGTCAAGCATGAGTTTGTCATGCATTGGGCTTCCCGCATCTTAGCCGCCGGCGCCAATTTCAAACTGGTCGGCGGTCGCGAGACCATGATTAAATCCACGAAGCCGGTCGTGGCCATCTGTGCCGTCCGCACCGGAGCCGGAAAATCCCAGACCACCCGCCGTGTTGCCGAAATCCTGAAGGAAGCCGGCAAGAAGGTCGTCGCCATCCGTCACCCCATGCCTTACGGCGACTTAGCCAAGCAAGCTGTCCAGCGTTTCGGCAGTATCGCCGACCTGAAAAAGCACAAATGCACCATCGAAGAGATGGAAGAATATGAGCCGCATATCGCGCGCGGTCAAGTGATTTACGCCGGAGTTGATTACGAAGCGATCCTCCGCGAAGCCGAAAAAGAAGCCGATGTCATTCTGTGGGACGGCGGCAATAACGATCTACCGTTCTATAAGCCCGATATTTTTATCACCGTCGCCGATCCGCTGCGCGTGGGAAATGAAATGTCCTACTATCCCGGCGAAACCAATTTCCGCATGGCCGATGTCATTGTAATCAATAAAGTGGACAGCGCGTCGCTTGAGCAGATGCAGCAGATGCGCGAGAGCATCGAGGCGGTCAATCCCACCGCGATGGTGATTGACGCCGCCTCCCCCATCAAGGTGACTGATCCGTCCGTGATTCGCGGCAAGCGCGTGCTCGTCATCGAAGACGGCCCCACCTGTACTCACGGCGA
>JAHIZR010000132.1 GCA_018814465.1 bacterium
AACTGCTGGGAGCGTTCGGCATAAAGCGCTTCCACGATTCCCGTATGAAATTCGCCCGTCGCGAATTCCTTCGAGGATAAGAACCGGATCACCCTTTTTTACCGGATCGCCGACCTGTTTATTAATGCGTACGACCAATCCCGGCATTGCGGCTTTTATTTCCGCGTGATGTACTCCGGAAACCGAGGCGCTCTCGGCCAATCGCAGCAGCCGGTCGCGGCTGGTTTCGATCATGACCGGCACTTCCCTGCCGTTCATCATGAGATAAGCTTGCTCCTCGCTTCGATCAAGCACGACAGTCCGCAGCGAGTTTTGCGAGCGGTACTTCAATATATGACCGTCGAACTCGACATGCTCCGGCGAGACGACTTTGCCGTTTACGGTTGTCTGATCGAAGTTCAAGTTTACGTCGTACACACGACCCGCGATTTCGATATGATATGTCTCGACCATGTTTAGGATCTCCTCGGCAGATGTCGATGCGACCGTTCGCGCCCGTCCCGTTTCCAGATCGAAGTCTTCAGCGTCTGATGTCCGTTTGTGCCATTGACAGCCTGTGGCATTGCGCCGTGCAATGCGCGGGCGATCGCTGCTGCGATCATCTCCTCGTCGAGCAAAGGTTTCGCCAGCAACTGCTGGGAGCGTTCGGCATAAAGCGCTTCCACGATTCCCGTATGAAATTCGCCCGTCGCGAATTCCTTCGAGGATACGATATAGTGGCAAATCGGAATCGTCGTGCGCAAACCGGAGACTTGATACTCGGCTAATGCCCGAATCATTCTCTGAATCGCGGCGTCGCGGTTTTCCGCATGGACAATCAGCTTCGAGATCATCGGATCATAGAAGCGCGAGACTTCCATTCCTTCGGTCAGACCCGCATCTTCGCGAATGCCCGGGCCTATCGGCGGACGCAGGCGATCGAGCTTTCCCGTTGAGGGCAAGAATCCGCCGCGCACATCTTCCGCGTAAATTCTTACCTCGATTGCATGGCCCCGCTGCTGAATCTCATTCTGTGAGATTGACAATGGTTCACCGGAAGCAACTCGCAGCTGCATGCGCACGAGATCCATGCCGGTGACTTCTTCGGTCACCGGATGCTCGACTTGCAGGCGTGTATTCATTTCCAGGAAATAAAACTCGCCGTTCTTGTCCATCAAATATTCTATCGTCCCCGCATTCTCATAGCCGCAGGCTTTCGCCGCCATGACAGCGGTTTCGCCGAGCCGCTGGCGCGTTTCTGGACTTACAGAAGGTGAAGGCGATTCTTCCACGAGCTTCTGATGACGGCGCTGCAGACTGCATTCGCGCTCGCCGAGATGAATTACATTGCCGTGCAAATCCGCCATAATCTGCACTTCGATATGGCGCGGTTCTTCGATAAACTTCTCGGCATAAATCGAACCATCGCCGAAAGCCGCGGTCGCTTCTCGCTTCGCCGCATCATAAGCCGGAGCGACTTGATCCATCTCACGAACGACACGCATGCCCTTGCCGCCGCCGCCGGCTGATGCTTTCAGGAGTATCGGAAGCCCTGCTTCCTTGGCAAAAGCCACCGCTTTCTTCGAATTTCTTAATACACCTTCGGAGCCGGGAACCACAGGAACCTTTGCCGCTTTCATCAAGCGCCGGGCTTCCGTCTTTGATCCCATGACACGGATAGCCTGTGCCGGCGGACCGATCCAGATGAAGCCGGATGCCTTCACCTTCTCCGCAAAAGTGGGATTCTCCGAGAGAAAACCATAACCCGGATGAATGGCGTCGGCTCCGGTTTCCTTCGCGGCCTTCAGAATCTTCTCCTGAACGAGATAACTCTCCGCCGCTGTTTCTCCGCCGATGGCGATCTCTTCGTCACAAACCTGGACATGCAGCGCGTTGCGATCTACATCGGAGTATACCGCCGCGGTGGCGATTCCCATCTCACGGCAGGTGCGGGCGATGCGTACGGCGATCTCGCCCCGGTTTGCAATCAGTACTTTTTTAATCACGATATTGTTTCAAGTGATTCATTCCAGAATTCATTCAGATTGATACGCACCGGCAACTGAACGTTTTCTCCCTGCTTGTGCGAATAGAACAAGTATCCGTTTTTAAGAGCAAAAAGCAGCAAATCACGGGTCAGCGCCACATCCTGTTTGCAGTATTCGATAATCAAATCCAGTTTCCCCTCTTTGAACCATTGCAGCGATTGCAGGCCGTCTGCGGTTTTCCCAAGGCCGAATGTCGCCTTGCCCAGGGAATCCAGCTTCAACCTGCCGCCGCGGGCTTTGGTGACGACATCAAGCAAATCAAGCGTCGGCAGCAAGCGTAAATTCTCGAATGTATAGCCGCGCAGCACTTCGTAGTCGAATCGCATGCAGTTGTAGCCGACCACCAAATCTGCGCGCTTCAAGTGTTCAATCAGCTCTTCAGTCTGCGATTCATCATAGACAAAAAACTCGTCCGCTCTGCTGTCCCAGACAACACCGGTCGCAACTCTCATCTGCCGGGCTTGATTCCAGCCGCCCACTTCATCCGCCGAAAGCTGCGTCTCGAGATCGAAGACAACCACTCGCTTGTTTTCCGGAATCGTAAGCGGAACCCAATCCGGCACGGATGGCGTCTCTTCTTTCACATTTGCTGTAATAAGTTCTACAGGGCGAATCTCCGGAACGGTCCGCGGAGTCGCCAGCAGCAGTTTCAGCGCGGCAATCGAAGCCGCTTTGTCCAGGGGCTTATTTCCCGCACCGCACTTCGGTGAATGAATGCAGGAGGGACAACCCTCTTCGCATTTGCAGTTCTCGATTAATAGAAGCGTCTGCTTCAGCAGCTTCTCGATTACCTCATATACATATTCAGCAATCCCCGCTCCGCCCGGATAACCGTCATAGAAGAAAATCGCCCCGTTCTCGATCTGCTTATGCTTCGTGAAGCTTATTCCGCCGATGTCGTTGCGGTCGCACAACGCGAATAATGGAATCAGCGATATGGCAGCATGCTCGATCGCATGAATCCCTCCCATATGATGCAGTTCCGCTTCCTTCAGACGCTCTCCCAGAGTCTCGGGCAGCTCGATCCACGTGCTGTTCGTCACATAACTCTGCGGCGGCAATTCGAGCGGTTCCACAGACAGCAGTTCCTGCGTGTAAATCCGGCGGCGCTCATAAGAATGAAAATCTTCGGTGACTCGCACCTTCCCCTGACGAACAACAAACGATTTGACCGTCTTTTCCCAGCGCACATCGATAATCTCAGTCTGCTTATCGGAGCGAACCATCGTGTAGACTGGCGATCTGAACGGTTCAACTTCGACTTGCTTCTTTTCAAGATTCAGTTGAACAACTTTGTACTGTTCGCCGCGGTGCAGATAAACGGCTCCGTCATGGCACTCGCGAAAAACCGGACCACCGGATATCTGCCCGATGGATTCTTCGGAGCTGCGATCATGAAGTATAATATCGAATGTCCCGCCGACATTTCGCAGATTCACTCGGCTCTGTGGGCGATTCCGTCCCGGAAACCATTGCCGGCCCGATGCGCTTCTGACAAGTTGGCCTTCATGCTCGAGCTCCGCGATAACCGAGCCGTACTTCGCGACATCTATGTACGGATCCGTTTTCATCAACGGGATTTCCGCGGCCGCTGACGGCAGATGCTGACGCAAAATCTCTTCGTTGGAATCATTGATTAAAGCCGCTTCGCAATCCCGCTGAAACAGCTCATGCGGATTGGCAAGCAGATACTGATCGAGCGCGTCACTCCCCGCCACAAGCATGATTGCGCTTTTCTCGCCGCGCCGTCCCACTCGTCCCGCGCGCTGCCATGTGGACATGATGCTGCCCGGATAACCGGCAAGAATGCATAAATCCAAGCCCCCGATGTCGATTCCCAGTTCGAGTGCGCTGGTGGAAATCACTCCGTGCAGCTCGCCGCTTGAAAGCTTTCGCTCTATTTCACGCCTCTCCTCCGGCATGAATCCCGCCCTGTAAGAAGTGACCTTCTCCGCCAGTTCGGGCCGCATCTCCCTTACGGTGCGATAAATAATCTCGGTCGTTACGCGCGCTTTCGTGAAGGCGATTGTTTTCAGTCCAGAATCAATCGCATGCACAAACAGCTTCGCCACGGTTGAGGTAACCGAAGCTGTTGGATTGATCAGGTAAAAGTTCTTTTCCGCCGTCGGTGAGCCGGATTCAGAGATCAGCTTGAACTCTCTCCCTGTCAAACCCTCCGCAAGCTGCAGCGGATTCGCAATAGTGGCGGACAAACAAATGAACTGCGGATTCACATCGTAATAAACGAACAGTCGCGAAAGCCTGCGAAAAACCTGTAAAATATGCGATCCGAACACTCCCCGGTAAGCATGCAGTTCATCCAGCACGACATAGCGCAGATTCCGCAGCAGTTTGTCCCAGCCTTGGTGATAGGCGAGAATCGCCTGATGCAGCATGTCGGGATTGGTGATCAGGATCCGCGGCGGACGGCGCTTGATCTTCGCCCGCAGATCTTTCGGAGTGTCTCCGTCATAAATTTCCGCGCTGAGATTAAGATCCTTTTTCAGCCACTCCGCCCATTGCTGAATCTTCCGCAATTGATCCTGCTCAAGCGCCTTCAACGGAAAAATCAGCAGCGCATGACCGCTCGGGTCCTTTAACAGCGATTCCGCAAGCGGCAGAAAGTAAGTCAATGTCTTGCCGCTCGCGGTCGGCGTGACCACGACCGTATTCGCTCCCGCTCTGATCTCCTGAATCGCCTCCACCTGATGCGAGAAAAGCTGTTCGATGCCCAGCCGCTTCAGTCCTTGCAGCAGGGGATCAGGAAGCGGCGGAGCGGGTTCGGCAAAACGGGCCGGACGTTCCGGAAGCGCTTCGCAATGCCGCACGCTATCCCGCAGGTCCGGATCCTCATTTATCCTCTTCAGCAGGCGATGCATTGTTATCTCGTTCGCTCTCCCAGTCTCGCTTATGTTTTTCAATACGCGTATAAGCGTTCGGCTTAGGTTCCGCTTTCGGCGGTTTTATCGGCAGCGGGAGGCGCGGTTTGACCGGTTTCGGTTTCTTGCTCCGCTTTGTCATTAAAGCTTACCGCAGCTCTTATAGAAATCGTAAGTTATGCGCAGTGTTTTCCGCAAATCGTAATCACACTCGAATTTCCAGTCGCGCTTGATCTTCTCATTCGAACATACCCAGCCGGAAACCAGAATCTCCTTCACCTTTTCACGGCTCAGGAGCGCGGGCTTACCGCTGACGGATGCAACGGCGTCATTAAAGGTGCCGATCATATCCAGCAGACCGGCGGGCAGTGTCAGATTGCGCACGCGGCGATTGACATAGCCCGCGATTTCCTGCGAAGCGATCTGCCAATCAACAGGCTCATCGTGCGCCACAAAATAGAGTTGATTGACGGGGCCCTCGTATGTCCCCGCCATCAGCAGCGCTTTTACAACATCAAATACGGAAGCAAAACTGTATAATTGCCGACCGGATCCGAACTTTGGATATAATCCAAGTTTTATAATTCCCTTGAACAGCGGAAGGAACTGCCAGTCGCGTGGTCCGATAATCGCGGGCGGTCGAAGAATCACCCATTCCATATCGCCGGCGGCCTCCTGCAGCACGGATTCACCGGCAAGTTTGCTCTGTCCATAAACTGACACAGGGGCTGGTTCATCGGCTTCGGTTCGCGGCTGCTCGGAGCATGACGGCCCCGCCGCTGCCTGCGATGAGCAGAGAATAAAACGCCTCACCCCCTGCTCGCGGGCTGCTTCAGCAAAATCGCGGACGGCATCGCCGTTAACACGAAAGAACTCTTCTTTGTGAAGAGCTTTTGTCAATCCGGCGCAATGCACTACCGTGTCGCAGGCTTCCGCTGCCCGCTTCAGCGAGTCGCGATCGGACAGCTTGCCGACAGCCGTCTCGATATTCAGATTCGATAACCAAACGAGTCTGTTCGGATCGCGAATGAAAGCGCGGACTGTCCAGCCCGCGTTTAGATAAGCCTCTACTGCGTGGCTGCCCACGAAGCCGGTTCCGCCTGTGATTAAAACTCTTTTCACGATCCGTTCAGCGTCGAATATAGGTCTTCCGGAATCCGGATTGGTTTGCCGTCTTCATCCACGAAACAGTGCAGTGTATAGCCGACTGCGGCAGTTTCCCCACGCGCGACGGTTTTTATTTCGTAATCGAATCTCATGCGATAGACCGAAAGAAAGGTGATCCGCGTGTGAACCTCGATCTCGTCCTCGTACTGGACTCCTTTGATGTATTTGCAGTGAGATTCCGTAACCGGCAGCCTCCGTCCCTCTTCCTCCATGGTCCGGTAGGATTTCCAGATCGAACGAATCAGGTCGGAACGGCCGACTTCGAAATAGAGATAGTAGTTCCCGTAGTAAACCCAGCCCATCGCATCGGTCTCTCCATAGCGCACGCGAATGCGTGAAACACTGCTTGGTAAGCTCGACTCAGCGGTCGAGCCAGAAGCCGATTTCTTCATATTTCTTGTGCCGCGCCGCAATCAGTTTCTCGGTTGGGATCGCTTTCAAACGCTTCAGAGATGACAAAATCACCGCCTTGATGGCTGCCGCGCTCGCATCGAAGTTTTCATGCGCGCCGCCGGACGGTTCGCTGATGATGTTGTCGATGATGCCGATCTCTTTAAGATCCTCCGCGGTGAGTTTGAGTGCTTCCGCTGCCTGCGGTGCTTCCGTGGCGTCTCGATAGAGGATGGAAGCGCAGCCTTCCGGAGAAATAACCGAGTAGATGGAATATTCCATCATGTGGATTTCATCGGCGACTGAAATCGCCAGCGCCCCGCCTGATCCGCCTTCGCCGATTACAATCGCGATGATCGGAACCGTAAGTCTTGCCATTTCGTAGAGACTGCGCGCGATCGCCTCCGCCTGCCCCCTTTCTTCAGCGCCCAATCCCGGATAAGCGCCGGGCGTATCGATGAAGGTAATCACGGGGCGATTGAATTTCTGAGCCAGAGTCATCAAGCGAATCGCCTTACGGTAGCCTTCCGGATGCGCCATGGCGAAATTCCGGAAGAGATTATCCTTCGTGCCTCTGCCCTTCTGCTGTCCGATCAGCAGCACCTGTTCTTCCTCTATCGAAGCGAATCCCGCGACGATTGCGTGATCATCCGCATAACAGCGGTCGCCGTGCAGCTCCAGCCATGTATCGCAGATCCTCTCCACATAGTCAAGCATGTACGGGCGGCGCGGATGTCTTGCTAATTGCACTTTCTGCCAACGCGTCAGCTTGGCAAAGATCTCTTTGCGGAGCTTGTTTGCTTTTTTTTCGAGCTTGTCGATCTCGACTTTCAGAGTATCCATGCCCGGACCGGTTGCCAGACCTCGCATCTCGGCGATCTTCCGCTCCAGCTCGATTACGGGCTTTTCAAAGTCCAGTACAAAAGTCGACGCAAACGTATTTCGCGAACCATTCGTCTTGGAGGACTTTGATGCCGCGGGTTTGGTTTGAGTTAATGGAGAAGCCATCTGTTTGTCCCTTTCTTGAAGGGGTCTCTGATTCTTTTATAAGCCGGGCAAAAATCCCAGCATCCTGCGAAAACGGACTCCCGTTTTCATTAGGAAGCAGGCAAATGAAGCATAGTCGCGCGCGAGCCGCTTCTCGATGTAGATCAGCATCGAGTGATAAAACTCTCGCTTTGCGCGCTTGAGGTCGTGCTTCATGCTTGCGCCTTTTGCATGGACAACTTCCGCGGCGGGCACGTACCACAATTCCCGCCCTGCTTGATGAAGCTTCCAGCAGATGTCGATATCTTCCCCGAACAAAAAATAGTCTTCGTCGAAACCGCCGACGGTCTGAAAATCTTCGCGTCGGATCAGCATGCATGCGCCTGACAAGACGTCCACTCTGCTTTCGAAATCGGGAGAAACTGTCTCCGGTTTATAGGAAGCCCATCTCCTGCTTCGCGGAAAAATCCGGTTCAATCCGAGATAATAGCCCAGCGAGTTCCACGGCGTCGGAAAACTCCGGCGGCAAACGCTCTGAAACTCACCCTTCGGACCCAGCATTTTCGGTCCGCAGGCTGCCGCCTCTTTGCGGCTGTCCAGAAAGTGAACAAGCTCGCTCAAGGCGTCGCTCTTGAGGACGGCATCGGGATTCAGGATGAGCAGATACTCTGTTGTCGTATTTCTCGCCCCGCTGTTTACCGCTTTTGAAAAGCCAAGATTTTCAGGATTGCGAATAACGGCGGCTCCCGGATAAGACCGTTCCGCCGCGTCTGCCGAACCATCCTGCGAATTATTGTCGACGATGCGGCACTCCGCTATCCAACCGGTCGCGTTTTCCGTCAAGCTTTGAAGACATGCGCCGATTTCGCTCGCTGATTGATAGGTGACGATGACCGCCGTCACACAGGAGCGAATAGGCATTTACAGCGAGCCGAAAATAGACTTGAAACGAAGCTTCCAGACCATCCAGACTGCTTCGCGGACGATCTGCTTGGACATCTTCGACTGGCCGACACGGCGGTCGACGAAAATAATCGGTATCTCAAAATAAGAGAATCCCTTTTTCCAGGCTTTGAAGTTCATTTCGATTTGAAAGCTGTAGCCGTTCGAATGGATGGCATCGAGGTTAATCGCTTTCAGGACTTCGATGCGAAAACACTTGAAGCCGCCTGTGGGATCCTTAATCGGAATTCCGGTGACCACCCGCGTATATTTTGATGCGAAATAACTGAGCATCAAGCGCCTGAGCGGCCAGTTTACGACCGAAATGCCATTGACATAACGTGAGCCGAGTACAAAGTCGTACTCCTTGATTTTTTCGAGAAAGCCGGGAAGCTCCTCGGGATCATGCGAAAAATCCGCGTCCATTTCAAAGACGCAGTCATAGCCGTTCTCGATTGCGTACTTGAAGCCCGCGACATACGCCGTGCCCAGTCCCATTTTGCCGGCGCGCTCCATCAGCTTGATGCGGGGTTCGTTTGCCTGCAATTCTTTGACGCGAGCTGCGGTTCCATCAGGTGAATTGTCATCAACGATCAGAACGTCCAGCGGCAGATTCTGCTTCAGAATCGCGTCAAGGATCGCGTCGACCGTTTCACGTTCATTATAAGTGGGGATTACGATCAGGCCTCTCAAAGCCTTGCTCCCTTTTTCTTGAACTCACGGATTTTATCTCTAATAGTGGAATTGGTAATCCCCATGATCTGCGCCGCGAGAATAATCGCGTTCCTTGCTCCCGCTTTGCCGACGGCCACGGTCGCGACCGGCACTCCGGCGGGCATCTGAACGGTTGCCAGCAATGCATCCATGCCGTTCAGATGCGATCCGGGCAGGGGAACGCCGATCACGGGAAGCGAACTGTGCGCGGCACAAGCCCCGGCAAGATGCGCTGCCATGCCGGCTCCGGCGACGATGACTTTCGTTCCATCGCCCTCCGCCTCATTCATTCTCCGCAGAAGCTGCTCCGGATTGCGATGGGCGGAGATAACTTCCAGTTCGAAAGATACGCCGAAATAGTCCGCATACTTATCCGCATCCGAGAAGTAATCGCGATCGGATGTGGAACCGATCAGGATGAGTATATCCGACAAATCACCCTCAACTGAGTTGATGTGTACTGGCCGCTCTGGAAAAAAGACCATCACCGAGATGATCACGAGTGATGGTCCTTGAACCTGCGGCAATCTTTAGCGGTGATTACCGCGAAACAGTGAAATAATTAGCGAGTAAAGTCGATCGGCTTCGTGAACTGATCGAAATAAAAGCGCAGCCCAAGACTGGCATATCCGCCTGTCAAGTTCACTTCCATCGGACGGCTGCCGCCGATTACGGGCAGGAATGTGCGAACACCGGGCACGCTCTCATACGAGAAATGAGCCGCATTCATCAAGCGTCCTCCGCCGTTCAAATAAAGACCGAGCCGCTCTTTCAGCATAAGTTCGAGACCGACTGAACCCAGCAGTCCCCAGCCGCGGCCGACCGCGTCATAATTGAAACGGTAAGAGAACTCATCCTGTATTTGAAGCTCGACATTGTAATAGGCAAGCCCGAGTCCGAAATTGAGATGCAGCTTCTCGGAAGGATAAGTCACGAGATTGACTTTGGCATAAAACTCGTTGGCATGCATCAGCACTTGCCCGGTGGTATCACCCGCCGCATTCTCAACTTTGTTTTCAACGTCAAGCAGCGCGTTGTAGCCGATTTCCCACATATTATGACGTGAGGATTGATAAAGAAAAGCGAAGTTTCCGACAGGCCCGGCATCGGCTTCAGTCAGAGTGCCGTTGATTGTCTGCTTCATCATATAGTCGGTGCCTGTGGGAATGTCTCCCATGTCATAGATGCCGAATCCGCCTCCAAGTTGCAGACCGTACTTCTGGGGGCTGTCGTAAGAAAATCCAGCTTGGTTTGCCGACAGTAACAAAATGCCGGTCAGTAGAATGGTTCCAAACAGTCGGTGCATGTTCATGCCTCCAAAATTGCAATAAAAAAGAAAGGGAATATAGTTTATAGCTTAGTTCTGTGATGTCACGGTGTCGCCCATGAGTCTCGCCCGAATCGATTCCAGCTTGCGCTTCGCGCCGATATCCGTCGGATGTGCGGTTACCCATGAATCCAGTGCCCGCGAAGCACCCGCGAGATCTCCGGTCCGCTCCAGCGACTGCAGCAAGCCGCCGATCGCCTGACCATTGTTCGGATCAAGATCGAGCGACTTCTGAAAGTAGATTCCCGCCTCCTTGTGAGCGCCGGCGGAATATAGTTGAGCCCCGGCGGTATAGTATTGCTCAGCCGATGGCGTTTCGCCCAGCGCCTCGGTAATCAGCCGGTTCGCTCTTACGGTATCATTGAAAAACGAGAGCCAGAAAGATGCCAGCATTGATTTTGAATCGAAGCTCAAATCATCGCGCCGCTCCGCCCACTCCAGTCGCTTCTTGAGACCTTCAGGATTCCCCAGGTCATGAAACATTCTGCCTAACTGGAGTGAAAGTTCTACGCTCGAAATCGGCCGGACATCCTCCGGAATCAGCCTGTCCATCTGCTCCATGAGGACCAGCGCCTTCTTGCGGTTGGACAGCCGTTTGAAACTAGTCAGGTTTTCATCCAGATCATCCGATTCGAAAGCGACAAATCCGGGAGGATCAGGCTGATTGCGATAATGATAGGCAAGCTGCAGGAAAGCCGACCGGTAATTTTGAAGCAGCTTCGAGATGTTGTCGTCGAAATGGACGGCCGGATCATCGATTCCCCGGAAATGGCCCTTGAAAGTGGTCAGCAGATCCCGCTCAAGCTTCTCCGCATCGATCTCCTGATTGCCCTTCGGATTGACCTTGAAAACCAGTCCTTGCATCAACAGATAATCCCGCATCCCAACCATATTCGAGTTGGCGACTGTAACGGCAAAATATATCGGCTTGGGTGTCGCGGTCTTCGCCGGATCATAATTCGTGCGCAAAATATCCAGAATCATGATGTCCTGCACCCGCAGGAAATTCGGTCCTGTTGTAGGCTGACCCGGAATCGGAATTTCAATTGTCCCATCGACATTCCAGGTCATCGCGCCTTCAGAAGTGGACACGGAAATACGCCGCTTCTCATTCGGCCAATAACGGGTCATCAAAGCCGTGGCATCATGCCTGTCGATATTGCGATCGATATAGGCATCCGAAAACGAAATCGGAACCTTCGGTTCGCGTTCCTTCAATTGCTTTATATACCATCCCGTATTCAGCAGGCTCAGGTTGACGATGCGAACGTCTTTACGGACCCCTTCCACTTCCTGCAGGTACCAAACCGGGAAAGTATCATTGTCGCCGTTCGTAAAGAGAATCGCGTTCGGTTCGCAGGACATCAGCATATTATGGCTGTAATCCCACGCCACCATATTCTTGCTGCGGTCGCACATCTGGTAGTTATCCGCCAGCAGGATGCCGGGACCGAGTAAAATCATCACCGCGGTGACACCGATAGCGCTATACTTCGCGGATAAGCTGTCCTTGAGCTTGTTCGCGACCCATTCAATGACCGCCGATGCGCCCAGTCCGATCCACAGCGCAAACGCAAAGAATGCTCCGACATAAGAATAATCACGCTCACGCGGCTGCGGATTATCCTGATTCAAATAAAGGATAATCGCATAACCGGTCATGAAAAACAAGGTCGCCACCCACAACCAGCCCGACTTATCTGACGCAAACTGATGGAAAAAACCGATGAAACCCAGTAAAAGAGGCAGGCATGTTATAATCGCCAGCCACCGGAAAACTCCATCCGGCCGGTCGACAAGATGACTCAGTATCGAATAATTCGGATCCACTCCCGCATCCTGGAATTCCCGTTCCGGAGCTCCTTCACGTCCCACGAACTGCCACAGCAGGTAGCGGTTGAACATCTTGTTGACCTGATAGCTCCAGAAGAAATCCGATTCGCTGGAGTAAGCGGGATCATTGTTCCACATCCGCGGGAACATCGCTCGTTCGCCGTACTGCTCACGATTCAGATAGGAAAGGAACCTTTCGGCGGTATCGGGATCGTTTTCATCGATCGGCGGATTCAGCGCCGACCGCATATAAATGATATTATAAGTCGAATAGCCGATGATAATCAGCAGAATGCCGGCGGTGCCGACACCGATGATGCCGTGCTTATTCTTAATCGCCCACGCAAAGACCAGTGCGATCGCCGCGACCGCGATCAAGGGAGCGGCAAGATTAACCTGACTCGCCAATCCCGGCAGGTATTTCACGACTCCGGGATAGATCAGGAAAAAAACCACGCCGGTCGCGACAATCAAGCCGATGAACGACTTGATCTCGAATTCGCGTCGCCGGAAATAAATCACCAGAGCCAGCGACGGCAAGGCCAGTACCATCAGCAGGTGAACGCCGGTGGACAGTCCGATCACATACGCGATCAGCAGCAGCCAGCGCTCATTCCCCTTTTCATCCGCTTTCTCGTGCCACACGAGAATCAGCCAAACCACCAGATGTGTGAATAACTGGCTGATCGCATAGACTTCCGACTCGACCGCGTTGAACCAC
The DNA here is from genome assembly GCA_018814465.1 of bacterium. Classification (GTDB taxonomy): domain Bacteria; phylum Electryoneota; class RPQS01; order RPQS01; family RPQS01; genus JAHIZR01. The sequence goes on from JAHIZR010000132.1 coordinate 12,988, forward strand.
ATCGAGTAAGACCAGGCCAGTGAAAGCGAACCGATGATGCCGCCCCCGTAAGCGATGATCTTGTCGATCGCCGATTCTTCGCGGCCGCGAATGTGGCGCACGAGACGAACGATAATCAAATAAGCCAGCAGGATCGCAAACGCGCTTGCGAGCACGGACATCCAGGTGACTCGCACGGCGATATCCGGCGAAGACGGTATCAACGTAAAAATGCGTCCCAAGAGCAGGAACAGCGGCGATCCCGGAGGATGAGGGACCGACATGGTATAGGAACAGGCGGCGAACTCGCCGCAATCCCAAAACGAAACCGTATCCGCCATCGTCATTGAATAGACGACAAGGGATACCGCAAATACGACAGCGGCGCACCACTGATGAGTTGTGAATCTCACCGGTTCACCGCCAAGTCTGAAAAGACTTTTTGCTTCTTCAGATAAAACCTCCAGACTAAACAAAAAGGCATGATCACATGACCCAACTCCTCATCCCGCACGGTTCGCATCCGCTGTACG
>JAHIZR010000133.1 GCA_018814465.1 bacterium
CCATCTTCGGTTGTAAGCACGCAATGTCCGTCGCACTCCGCCCACGGTTCATAGATCCTTGTCCACAATGAATCACCGGCTTCATCCAGTCGCATCAATCTGAGATAGTAGGGAACCGTCACTCCACCGTATTGTGCCCCGGCAATCACATAGCCGCCGGATGGAACCGGAATGATATCGCGCGCCGAGACGAGGTTGTCTTCTGTCCAGATATTCGACCAAAGTAGCTCCCCATCAGGATCTATTTCGAATACCAGAATCTCGTCGCCGACCGCTTTGTCCGCAGCAATTATGAAGTTGCCTGCGGGAGTTTCACATATCCCCCAAGTAAAGTATATCCACGGCATGTTGCCGAACTCGTAGGTTTGAGACCAAAGACTGTCGTTGTTGCTGCTGATTTTACCAACAAGCGGAATACCGTCGTACTGATTTCCAGTGAACAGAATGTCATCATTCTCGTCAATCACAATATCTGTCATCACAATACCTTCCCAGTTTCTAGTATAGCGATGCCACACGAGATCGCCATCTGCGGAGAGCCGCATAATGAAGCCCTCTGTGTAAACTGATCCCGTGGAACCACACGAGATAATATCCCCATTTGAGAGCGTCCCAATATCATACGTGAAATAATCACTCTCCTCACAGAGCAAATACGTCCGTGACCAAACCGTGTCCGGCGGCTGAGTCCATCCCACAATCCACCCAATAAGTATCACCAGCACTCCGTATCTCATGATGCCCTCTGTCTGTAACCACGCCTGATTCGTTACAAAATAGCCTTCTTTCCCCGTATTTGCAATCCCTTGCAAGCAACAAAAAACCCGGAACGGGCATGCTCCGGGGCTTCAATCTAAGGGTGCTAATGCTATGAGGTAAGTCTAATTGTGTCGGCTGCCGTTTCCCGAGGCGGCTAAAGTGGGGAAGCGTTCGGACTCGTCGAAGACATAATTGATAGGATTCACGGCAACGCCGTTGATCCGGACTTCGTAGTGCAGATGCGGCGCGGTGGAGCGTCCCGTCGAGCCGACCTGCCCGATAATATCGCCCTTGAACACCGTTTGCCCCTTTTTCACATTAACCTTGTTCAGATGGCCGTAAGCGGTTTCGTAGCCCTGCCCGTGATCAATCACGATAAATTTGCCGTAATTGTAATACACTCCGGCATATACGACCTTGCCTCCGGCAGTCGCTTTAACCGGCGTACCGCGCGGGGCGGAATAATCAAGGCCGCAGTGACGGGTCAGCTTTTTCGTAAAGGGATCGGGCCGGACTCCAAAAAAGCTTGACATGTAGCCGGTGTCTACAGGCCGCAGGGTCGGCATATGCTCCAGCAGCGCGGCGTCCGCCTGAAATTTCTCGTTAATTTCCTCGAAGCTCGCCCGCTGCAGCTCAATCTCCCGCTCCAGTTTGTCAAGTGTCCAGGAAACCTTGTTGACCTCGGGGATGGTCGGCATCAGGATCGGATCGGTAACGCTGCCTCCGACACCCACATTTCTCACGTCCGCCTCGAGCAAGGGCAGATCAGCCATGAGCCGCAGCATATTGTCGGACTCGGCCAAGTAAGACATCCGCTCGGCGGCCTCATGCAGCCGCAAATCGAAGTTGGCCACATTTTCGCGCAATAGATGATTTTCCTGGGCCAGCACTTCCGTCTTCTTCGTGGAAACAATTTTACTGACCGTGACTCCAACCCCGATATTGAACAGCACGAACACGCACACCACCGCCGCCACAGCCCATTTCACCTTTTTCTTGGTGAGAGACCACTCTATCTTTTTCGTCAGATCGTGGGAGAGATAGATCAGTTTAAAGCTGCGATTTGGCATCCGGTCCGGGAAATTTTTGTCTAAGGAATCTGTTATAGATGTGAAGAGGAGTGCAAGGAGTGGACCTCTGTAGGTTCTACAGGCTCTCCTTGATGCAGGTCAGCATGATTATGCTGTTGTATTACAATGAGTTGCAAAACCAGCGGGTGTATTCACAGTTTCTCAGGAATCTAATGATTTATTGCGGTTAAGTCAAGAACTTAGCCGTATTTTCTCACAATTTTGCTATAGCAGGCTGATTTTGCCGCTAATGGTTGCAATGCCCTCCACCACAGCAGGTTCCATGCGGCTGCCCGCAGGGTCCTAAATCAGCGGAGGCCGAGCCGGAAGCGGCGGCGGCAAAGGTCGAAAACTGCTTGATGAAGATGCGCTCGGCATCACAGACCGGGCATTGCTGCACTTTTTCATGGGTACAGTGCTTCTCGAGCAGCTCGATGACCGTACCGCATTCGCTGCATTTATACTCAAAAATGGGCATTGGGGTTCATCCTGAAGAGTCCGTTTCATCCGCGGTTTTCGGACGGGCTGGCTGTTCGAAATCGAGGACGCAGTGAATTTAGCGAATAGAGTCCGAAAGTGCAAGTCGCTTGAGTTTTGCAAGTGGAGTCTCAAATCCTCAAAAAACAGATAGTACTCAACAGCTCAAATTCCTGCATAACTCAACAATTTTCTTGACTTTGTTGGCAACTATCTGCATATTCCTCATAGTGGGTCAAGACCGTGCAAAATGCCCGAATCTTGATACGAAAACTCGCCAACAACCAATGAACCCTGAACACGAGAAGAAGACCTCTATGAACAAAGAAGACCTGGTTACCGCAGTCTCAGCAAAAGCTGGATTAACAAAGAAAAGCGCAGAGGAGACCGTACAAGCAGTCCTCGATACCATTCGCGATGCCGTTTGGGATGGAGATAAAGTTACCTTGGCAGGATTTGGCAATTTTTTACTGGTGGAACGGTCCGCTCGCAAGGGACGCAATCCCCGCACCGGCGAAGAAGTTGAAATCTCCGCCCGCAAAGTGCCCAAGTTTGTTCCGGGAAAGCAGTTTAAGGAGTATGTGAAATAGCTGCTTCATGAATGGATCGGTTCATGACGATGCATTTCGTCCGCGATGACAAGGACTGTTCTTTTTAATATCCTGTTCACTGCAGGCCTCCTTCTATTCGCCGTGGCGGGGCTTCCCGAACCTTTGGTCTTTTCCACTATCGAGGGTGACAGCCGAAACATGGCCATGTTCGAATCGAACGCGCCGCTGGAGAGAATCATCGGACGAACACATGATCTGCAAGCAACCTTAGCCATAGATCCTTCGGACTTAAGCAGTAAAATCAGCGGGACATTCACAGTTGATCTGAGCACGCTGGATACCGGACTGCAATTGCGCAATCAGCATATGCGCGAGAACCATCTGGAAACCGACAAATATCCGGAAGCAGTCTTTAAGATCACCGAAGTGCAGACGATCGGTATCACCTCGCTGACGCCCGAAAAACCTGTTCTGATTGCTGTTACCGGCGAGTTGACCCTGCACGGTGTTACTAAAACCTACACTGTCCCGGGTGAAATTACCTATTGGACGGTCGGTGAAGAAAAAATGCTGTCGGGTCGCGCCAAGTGGAAGATTAATCTGCAGGATCACGAAGTCAATCGGCCCCGCTATCTGTTCATGAAGTTGGCCGAGACACAGGTTGCTTCAATTTCGTTTGTTATGAAGACACCCTAAACTTGCGTGAGGAGGAACAGCTATGAACAGCGCCCATGGCGAGTGCATCGTGCTGACCACGATTGATCACGAAGAGAAGGCGACCCGTTTCGCGCGGGAGCTTGTCGAAGAGCGCATCGCGGCTTGTGTCACACGGCTTCCCGCGGGACTGTCTCTGTACCGTTGGGAATCGGAAGACATCGCTCAAGAGCCGGAACATGTTTTGCTCATTAAAACACATCGCAGTAAGCTCGACAAGCTGGAATCCTTCTTTGAAACAAATCATCCTTATTCCGTTCCGGAGTTGCTGGTTTTCCCCGCGGAAAAAGTAAGCAGCGCCTACAGCAAATGGCTCTTAGAGGAAATCGGACTGTCATAACATTCTCGAGCTGAAAAATAAGTTAGAAGCATACTCTCTCTGCCGCTAATCGGCAAAGATGACGGTCGCCTCTTTGGAACTTCATCACTGTGACCGCCGTGTAATCAATATAACGTATGACCGGAGAATAACATGAACACACACAAGTCAGAGACACCTCCCACCGATTTTTGGGAAAGTGTTCGCGGAAGCCTGGTCAATGGCATCCGGGATCTACGTGACCGCGGTGATGATCTTGCCCGGCAAGGACGGCTCCGGATGGATTTGGTTCAGGCCCAGCGTCGGTTGCGAAAAGCGTATGAAGCTCTTGGAGAGGCGTCCTTCAATTCACTCAGTGAAGAGAAGTCAATTGAACCGAAGGATTCCCGTTATGTGGAACTGTGTGAACGCGTGCGTTATTATACCGACGAAATCAACCGGCTGCAGAAGGAACTGATTAAACAGCCGCATCAACCGGATTGATCTGTTATTGTTTTTTGCAACAGCCCGTCTCTTCGGAGGCGGGCTTTTTGTTTTTGCTATGCAACATGCAGACAACCTTTCCTGTGAATAGCAATTCATATCAATTATCCGTCCGCCAATCGGGGGATTTCAACTATTGCTTGGAAAAACAAAATGCTTTTGCGGATTTTTTTCTTGGTGTTGAAAAATCTTCTCCCGGCTCATGCTTCGTCCATCACTTTTCGGCAGTTAGTCGGATAACAATATCCAACTATGCAGGAAGATTCTTACAAATCTGCTATAGGGATTGCATTTGGGTGTGTTATCGGTCGAATTTTTGAGACCGATACTGTCACACTATTCGCTGAATTTCCTTTCGTTGCACGGTGATATAAACAACTCCTTTTTCTGACCCACTTTGAATGATCTGAATAACAAACGAGTTCTGATTGCTGCGCACGATCACAGGCTGATCGGCAATTTGCAAAACATTCTCGCCTCGCAGGCGGTGGAAATCGCATCGTCCGGCAGCATGTGTTTGTCGATGATCGACGAATTCCAGCCGGAGCTCCTGCTTTTGCAGATGTTTCTGAGCGATATGGACGCCTTTGATCTGCTGACGAAAGCCAGCGAGCGCTGTTCCTGCACGCCGCAGGTAGTGCTGTTTACCTCCGCGCATCCCGGCGAGGCGGCCACGCAGTTCGCTGCTTTGCACATTGCCGGAACGATACTAAAAAGCGAGTCTCTGGAGACTCTGCGTCAGCAG
>JAHIZR010000014.1 GCA_018814465.1 bacterium
CCGGTGCCGCTGCCGCCGCCGGTGACAGCGATATTGATGCCGGGATGAGCGGCCATGTAGGTTTCAGCCATATTGCTCATCAGGTTGACCATCGTATCGGAACCTTTGATATCGATCGAGGTCTTGGCGACAGATGTCTTTTCACCACGTCCACAGCCCTGGACCAAGACCAGAGTCAAGGAGGCGATTATTAGCAATAATGTCGTGAGTTTGCGGGTCATGATAGTCCTTTTTATTGATAAGACAGGAGTATACGAGTTTGGTGTTAGGATAGTATTAGAAAGCCTCAAAATACGCTGGCTTAGGGTATTGTTCCGGCAGGGTACAGCGCCCTTAGAGACAGTGAATACCAAGCAGATGTTCGGCGCTTAAACCCTGCTCGGCGAAAGAGATTCCGGCCGGGTTGCGCGAGCTTAAACTGTCGTGGAGTGCTGAATCTCTTCCTGCTTAACCCGGCTCGGCGGAATTACCCCCCATACCCCCCCATTTCTCTTCGAGTAAATGGGGGGGAGAGTTAAAATTTAACCACAGCGTCGGCCATGAAGCGGTTGAAATCGAGATTGCGGGTAAGGAAAGTATATTCGCTTATGATGGCTGTCGCGCCGAATGAGAGTTCCTTAAGGGGGCTGACGGATAGACTAATTTCATGACCTTCGGAAGCGGAATTACCGTCGGCGAAATCAGAATCCATCAGCGCGGCAATCGTCGCGTCCGCTTCAACATCGCGATAGGAATAGCCTGCCGAATAGGGAAGTGAGCCGCGCTTTGAGGCCAGCCTGAATCCGCCGAGGATGCCGTTTCTATCCAAGCCGATGGCGGTGTTTTCGACGGCTTCGAAGTACAATGAAAATTTGATTTTGTCGGCGACAGGAACGGTGGCGATGCCGGAGAAGGTCAGGAGGTCGTAGTCATGTTCGTAGTAGGGGAGCAGGGTGCCGTCGGTGCCTTGGGCAATCTGAGTATTGCCGCTGGCACTGCCGAAGACCGCGCCGCGCGTGGCTTTCTGATAGTCAAGATAGGCAATCGAGGCGGTCCATTCAATGCTTTCGGACTTGCTGCTGATATTCCCCTGAACTCCGAGTAATCCCTGATCATCGTCGCGCTTGTATTCCTGCAGCCAGTAACCGCCCATGACGAGGGAGGCTTCGGTTGTGCCGCAAGAGTGCATCAACATCGAGGTGATACCTTCGATATTCACGTCACTATCCCAGACCAACTGAGATGTCCTCTTGAAGGGGACGTCGGCCTTGCCCAGAATGAACTTCATGAATTTTTTGGGATGCAGATCGAGATAGGCGCGATCCAGCATGAAATCCTTCGAGGAGAAGCCTCCGGAGAGATCATCGTTCGTCGAGCGGGCGTTGGTGCTGCCGCTGGCCAAGCGAAAACCAACAGTCGTGTAGTCGCTGGGACTGGAGATCATCCCGAGGCGAAGACGGAGGCGGTGACGATGGCGGGTGAAAGCACGCGTGGAATCGCCGGAAAGCTCGTTGAAGTCGATGGTCTCATGGCGATAGCGGAAGTCGCCGCTGAATTTGGTATGCAGCAGCCATGTGGGCAGTTCGATATTTTCGGCGAGGCCGCAGGTGGAAAACAGAGCAAAGCTGAACAGCACTGCAAAGAAGCGGATGGTTGGTCTTATATTCATGTTATTTTGTTGGTTATGCCGCAATTAGGTGGGACAATCTGTAGGGTGACAAGTGGAGTGGATGGGTTCTTTATCGTGTTAGGAAGATGTCAGAATTGTGTTAGACAAATGTTAGGAATTGACTTGAAATGGGGCTTTTTTGAAGAGAAATGGAGAATTTTCAAGGATATGCCTCTGTTCGTGATAACTCTTTGGGGAATAGAGGGTAAGGGAAGGGATGAGGGCGGAGGGATGAGGGATGAAAGGAAAAAAGGAGAAAGGATCAAAGAGAAAAGAAGAACCCCCCTTGGTCCCCCGGTGAACGGAGGGAGATAAGAAAGGGCGCATGGTGGTGCGCCCTTGTATATTGGATTAGAAAAGAATTATTCGGCGATGGCAGAAAGGCGTTGTTTCTTCCGAGATTTTATATGCAGGTCGGAACCATAATCCAGCCAATGATAGCGGTCTGCAAGGTCGCCGCGCAGGATACCAAAGAACTCCTGCTGCAGACGGCGGGTAATGGGACCGGGCTGGCCAGAGGCGACAGGACGGCGATCAACGGTGCGGATGGGAGTGATTTCGGAGGCGGTACCTGTGAAGAAAACTTCATCGGCAATGTAGAGCATTTCGCGGGAGATCAGCTCCTCGCGAACCGTATAGCCAAGGTCAGCGGCGAGGGTCATGACGGATTCGCGGGTAATGCCGGGCAAGAGGGAAGCGGTGACCGGAGGAGTATAAATCACATTCTTACGGACCAAGAATACATTCTCACCGGAGCCTTCGGAGATAAAACCCTGATAATCGAGCGCGATGCCTTCGTGATAATTGTCCATGACCGCATCGAGTTTGATCAACTGCGAATTCATGTAGTGCGCGCCGGATTTGGAAAGCTGGGGGAAGGTGTCGGGCGCGGGACGGCGCCAACTGCTGACGCAGACATCAACTCCTTTTTCGAGTGCTTCCGCACCAAGATAGGCTCCCCAGTCCCAACTCAGAATGTAGATTTCGATAGAGGAGTTGCGCGGATCGATCCCGAGCGCGCCGGCGCCGCGCAGGAGCACCGGACGAATATAGGGAGCCTTGTCGTTGTTGACCTGGAGCAGAGTGAAAATGCCTGAGCGCATTTCATCGACCGTATGCGGCGAGTCCATGCGATAGATGGCGGCGCTCTCGATCAAGCGCTGCAGATGCTCGCGTAGCCGGAACACGCCTAAGCCCTGCGGTGTACGATAGCTGCGGATGCCCTCGAAGACGGAAGAACCATAGTGGATGCAATGGCTGGTGACATGCAGGGAGGCGTCGCGCCAAGGGATGAGTTTGCCGTTGTGCCAGATTTTCGATGATTCGTTGAACATGGTTGTTCCTCCAATATTCCATGATGCCCACCACCGGGGACGGTGGTGGTTAGTAATCTATTTCCTGAGAGTCGAACACTTATCAATGAAGTCAGGAATGACAGTGTATTTGACGGGAGGGCTGTGTCCTACACTTGTACGCCGGGCTTTTCGAAATAGGTGGAGAGAATAATCATGGTACGAGTTGAAAAGACAAGATCGAGATTGCGAATGCGAGTCAGGATTTGTTCAAGGGTTTCGATAGACTCGGTGATGATCCTGACCATCGCGGCGTCATCACCGGCCATCTTGTAGCATTCGATAATGTCGGGTTCCTCGGACAGAGACAGAATCGCGGTCTCTTCTTCAGTGGAAATAGTGCCGCCGCGATAGCTGATAGCCACGAGCGCCTGAATCGGTTTGCCGACTTTTTTGTTGTCGATGGCGGCATGATAGCCGCGGATGATCCCGGACTTTTCGAGTTTTCGCAGCCGCTCGATGACAGCGGGACGAGATAGGCCGACAGCTTCCGCGAGTGCCGCCTGTGTCATGCGGCCATCCCGGGACAGGAGTCTGAGAATTTTGCGATCCATGAGATCCATTGTTAATCTCTCCGACATAAGATATAGTGATTTTGCCCGTGAGTCAACATATAGTCGGCTATTTCTTGATAAACCGAATCAATATAAAGGATATTAGTAAATTCTTTACATTATGTCAACAGACGAATCTAAAGATTATATTATTCCGAATCGTTGTTTGTGCGGGGCTGAGAGGATTGGACAAAGTGTTAAGATTGGGGAGAGGGGAATGATTGAGGGAGAGGGGGGTTGAGCGAGAATTGAGAGGCATGGCGGTAAGGGATGAGGGATGAAAGGAAAAAGGAGAAAGGATAAAGGATAAAAGAAGAACCCCCCTTGTATTCCCCCCAGAATGGGGGAAGAAAAACCCGGCTCGATGTGAACCGGGCTTTTATTAACAGCGAAGGAAAATGATCAGTAAATGGCGATGACGATATAGTTGGCGTATTCAAGTAAATCAACTGCATCGACATCGGTAAAGGACGTTGTGGGTGATGACCCGATAAAGGTTGAGTCCGCGGGCGAGACATTGCCGCTCGTGCTGCGATAGATTTTATAGGAGGTCACGGC
>JAHIZR010000134.1 GCA_018814465.1 bacterium
ATTGACAAACTGACAAGAATCGAGGCGCATCAGAAGTCGCTGAGAGGACTCCTCGCGACATTCCTTGCTGAATGTATTGTCGCAAGAGCAAACGAGTGGAAAGCCGATCTCGTCTGGGCGGTAGCGCAAACTCCGCTGACTCCTCCGGCGCTGCGCGAACTGCGACATCTGGGAATCCGCACGGCGTTTTGGTTTGTCGAAGACTATCGTCTGTTTGAGTACTGGAAAGAAGTCTGCCTGGACTATGATGCGGTCTTCACGATTCAGAAAGGGGATTTCCACAGACAATTGCATGCGCTCGGTGTAGCGCACTTTGCATACCTGCCGTGCGCTGCGAATCCCAAGATCCATTATCCGGAAGCGCTGAGTCCTCAAGAGCGTCTGCGCTATGGTTCTGAACTCTCTTTTGTCGGAGCGGGTTATTTTAACCGGCAGCTTGTCTTTTCGGAAATGAAGAAGCATGACTTGAAAATATGGGGTAATGACTGGCCGCTGTCGATGATCGATTCCAAGCTGGTTCAGGAGGACGGGAGAAGAGTTGCGACGGATGAGACAAGAAAAATATTTAACAGTTCGAAAGTTAACATCAACCTTCACAGCTCCCCCCAGCATGACGGCATTAATGGTGATGGCGACTTCGTCAATCCACGAACCTTCGAAATTGCCGCCTGCGGAGCTTTCCAACTCGTAGATTCCCGGTCGCTTCTGCCCGAGCTGTTCACGTCGGAAGAACTGGTAGCCTTCAATTCGATCGAAGAAATGAAGGAGCAGATTGAACGATTCAGTCATGATGATAAGAGTCGTCAACTGCATGCCGAACGCGCGCGGGCCAGAGTTCTTCGCGATCATACCTATGCAAAAAGGCTCGCTGATGCGATGCGGTTCATGCTTGATGCATTCCCCGAATTGCAGCAAAAAACCGAATCATCATTTGTCGACTCATTGATCGAAGCAGTGGCCGACGATTCGGAAATGGCCGAGTATCTCGATAAACTCGATCGAGAAGCAGCAACCGACTTGGATGCCATCGTCTCAACGATCCCGCTCGGTAAAGGCAAGCTTTCGAGACCTGAAGGTATTCTTCTCCTGATGAAGGAATTTCGGGATTGGGGAGTGGAAAAGGGAGTGATTTCGTAATGGTGAAGAACATCGTAGTGCTCAGTTTCACTCGCATGGGGGATCTGGTACAGAGCGCTCCGTTGCTTCGCAGCTTTCGCTGTTCTTACCCCGATGCCTGTTTGACCATGATCGTGCTGAAGCAGTTCGCCGAAACGGCGAGAATGCTCCCGATGGTCGATCAAGTGATCGAGTTTAATGTCGATCGCTTTGTTTCCGCATTGGATGAAAGAGGAGCAAAGCGGTATGCACATGATGAAATTCAAAGTCTGCTCGCTTGCGGATCGCTGCGCGAGATTGATTTGCTCATTAACCTGTCTCACACAAAGCAATCGGCGACGCTGTGCTCATTGCTGAATCCTAGACAGTGCATCGGGATGTATCGGGATCACGAGGGATGTGTGAGGGTGAATAACGAATGGATTCATTACCTGCTTTCGATCATGGAAGACAGAAGTCTGAATCCATTCAATCTCGTTGAGATTTACAGCAGGCTTCATCGAAGTGAATGCCATCCTAATCGGCTTGAGTTGAAACTGCCTCCCGCAGCGCTGGAGGATTCAGATCAGCTTCTGTGCAAGTATGGGGTAGATCCTGCGGGGAAAATAATCGCGCTGCAGCCCGGAGCAAGCCATCCGTCGAGATGCTGGCCGCCGGAGCGGTTCGCGGAACTCGCCAGACGGCTCGCGGAATCAGGACTGCAGGTGATTATTCTGGGAGACAAGAGCGAAAAACAACTCGCGGACCATATTTGCAGATTGTCAGGGGAAAAAGCGCAATCCATCGCGGGCCAAACCACTGTGTCGACACTGGCGGCTTGCCTGTCGAAATGCAGGCTGCTGATCAGCAACGACACGGGGACAGCCCACATCGCGGCCGCCGTGAATACTCCCGTACTCGCGCTGTTTCTCGGTCCGGCATCGGCGAAAGACACCGCCCCCTATGGCAGCGATCACATCATTCTGGAAGCGGATCTGCCTTGCGCGCCCTGCGACTATAAAAAACTGTGTGCGAACCCGGCCTGCAAATCAATGATCGATGTGGACACCGTTTTCAAGTTTGCCCGCGGCATACTCGGCGCGAGTGAGACGTTCACACATTTCCCTGATGGAGTCAAAGCTTCAAGAACATTTGTCGGCTCGAAAGGCAGCTTCAAACTGAACCGGCTGTCACGGGGAGTCGCACAGGAGAATGGGAACTTAGTATTCTATCGTGAGTTCTGGAACAGACTGCTGAATGCGGGCGAGGAGCGGGAAGGAGCCTTCACCAAACCTATACTCCGAAGCGTACAGGTGCTTAACCGGCTCTTTACGGAGGCAAACCAAGCTGTTAAAGAGCTTGAATCACTGCTCCGTGAAGCTTCATCTGCACAGGACAAGAGCGCGATACTCGAGCTGCAAACCAAGTGGCAGAATGATCTTCGCGCCCAACTGAACACATATCCGGAAATCGCTCCTTTTGTTCGATTTCTGCTCGTGAAATGCGTCCTGTCAAGAACGAATTCTCTGAAAAACTATATTGCGGATCTGACCGATGTACTCGAGTATTTTGGCCGTGGACTTGAACTGATGGACGCATCGGCAAGCGCAGTCACTGCCGATACTGTTGCGATGGAGGAGCACTCCGTTGCATAAAATCCTCGTCTTCAGCATGACGCGGATGGGAGACATAATTCAATCGATCCCCTTCTTCCGCAGGCTTCGAAAAAAGCATCCGCATGCGCAAGTCGATCTGTTCGTTGAAGGCTGCTTCTCCGATGTCGCGGGCTTTCTGCCCGGCATAGACAACATCATCGAGGTCAGACTCGAAGATCTGCTGCTGTGCTTCGATAGAAAGCGAGGCGCTGATTTTCCAAGAGGAATTGACTATTATCGCAAACTTGTGGATTCATTGCGCCGGAGCGGCTATGGGGAAGTCTGGAATCTGACGCATACGAAACCATTCACGGTCCTGTCGGCACTCGTCGGAGGCGAGCATGCAAACGGGGTAACGCTGGATGATAATGGACTCCAGAAAGTCAACAAAGCATGGCTGAAATACTTCTACGCGACAAATCTCAGCAGGCCTTGGTGTCAATTTAATCTGGTGGACATTTATGCGAATTGTATCGATGGCATCCCGCAAGATTTCGGTCGATCAATAAAGATCGCGCCACAGCGCTACAGAGATCGTTTTCCGCAGGATTATCATCCTAAAACAAATCGCCGGCGAGTCGCAATTCATCCGGGCGCATCACAAGCAGCTAAGATGTGGCCGCTCGCAAAATACATTGATGTAGCGAAACGGCTATGTGATTCGGGACGGGAAATCGTGATCATCGGCGGGAAATCGGATCGCGCGCTCGGCGAACAGATCGCGCGGCAATGCAAAGTGATCAACCTTGTGGGCAAGACGTCGATCCCTGAGCTGGCCGCCGTGCTGGAAGATTGCGATCTGCTGATTTCAAACGACTCGGGTCCGATGCATATGGCGGCGGCGGTCGGAACACAGGTCATCGCGATCACTCTCGGTTCTGCTTTGGGAAGCGAAACCGCTCCCTACGGCACTGAGCACTGGGTGATCGAACCCAGAGTCGAGTGCTTCCCTTGTTCCGCGGAGAAAGTGTGCGGTCGCCGAAATTGCGCGGATCATATCTCCGCCAACCATCTCATTGAATTGGTTGAAGCCTGTCTCCTGAAACGGCCGGTATCCGCATGGATTCAAAATGATACGCGCATCCGTCTCTATAAAACCGCCCGGGACGAGGACAACGGTCAATTGCGGCTGCTGCGCTGTGGCGATGATTCAGATGACA
>JAHIZR010000135.1 GCA_018814465.1 bacterium
ACCGCGAGTTCGAGCAGCATCAGGATCAGAGCAATGATAAACCAGACTAAAGGGGTTAACCAACTCATTTATTTCTCCTTGTGTTTGTGGCGATTGATTGCAGCAAGCGGGAGTGTGCTGCTTAGTGTCAAGCAATAAGCAGGATCGATGCGGATTCCGGCAGGGGGTCATAAGGCGACTTACGATATAATGCCTCAAGGCGTGCCAGATTTTCACCTCAATGCATTCGATGTTTTTATGGTCCGAATGTCCAGTTTTCTCTATGAATTTCAGATCCCGTGTGAGCATCAATAAAACTGCGCCACGACTCATGCTGGAAACTTACCGTTGTAATCCAGCAGAGCGTCAGACTATCTTGATGAGGGTAGACAACCAGTTCAGGTTCACCAATACGACACTCCTCGACTGTCTTATCATAAAGAGCCGCTGCGGTCATTTTCAGATCTTCGGCTGAAAGTGATGGCACAGCAGAACCAATTTCACCCTTGAAGTACCTGATTGAAACCGATGTTAATATCTTTTCTGAGTTTATTCGGGCATTTACGACGCTACGGAAAACTTTTACATCATTGATATATTGCGCGAGATGCACCATATACCAAGTTCGATCTCCGATCGGTTCTTTCACTTTGTAAGCTCTGAATTCAGATCTCGGATTCTTTATTCCAAAGAGTTCGCGATTGTCATCAAGGAAAGCATAGATGATCTCAACCGGGTCTGTTTGACTTATTCCATCCGATAACGCTCCGCTTATACGTTTCGGAGTTCCCTTTTCATTAAAGAGAACCTCATCGATTTCGTAGCTTGCATACAACCGGTCTAATGCCGGATTGCCCTCTTGTTTTCTCTGATAGGCAAAAACAGTTGTTAATATAATCACAAAGAGAATTGCAATGGATGAGATTCGATGATTCATGGCAGATCGCTTCTTTTGTCAGACTCATCAGCTATAAATCGAGATGCTACTCGTGATTCAGGATCAAGTTCATGGTGGCGGCGTCGATGTTGCCGCCGCTGGGGATGATGCCGACTTGGCCATGAGTTCTAATCTTGCCGCTAAGGAGCAGAGCAACGCCCAGCGCGCCCGAGGGTTCGACGACCAGCTTCATGCGGTAAAACAGGAAGCGGACGGCTTCTTTGATTTCATCTTCGGTGACGGTTTGCATATCGTCGACGTGTTTCAAAACGAGCGGGAAGGTAAGTTTGCCCAGCGAGGGTGTGCGGGTGCCGTCGGCGATGGTCGGGGGATTCTTGACCGTGTGCAGGATCTCAGTGCGGAAAGATTTCGTGGCATCATCGGCGAGTTCCGGCTCGACGCCGACAACGTAAGAGAGCGGAGCCAAGGCTTTTGCTGAGATCGCGGAACCGCTCAGCAGTCCGCCGCCGCCGCAGGGAACAAACAAGAAATCGAGGTGCGGATGATCAGTCAGCAATTCATAGGCCGCTGTGCCCTGTCCGGCGATAATATGCGGATGGTCGTAGGGCGGAATCAGCACCAGATCGCGCTCTTTACGGATTTCAGCCGACAGTTCCTCGCGCGTGGTTGCTTCGGGATCATACTCGACGATTTCCGCGCCGTAGCCTTCCGTGGCGGCGCGCTTGATGGCGGGAGCATTGTTGGGCATGACGATTACGGTGTGAACACCCAACAGCTTCCCGACCAGTGCGACCGCCTGCGCGTGATTGCCGGAGGAGTGCGTGATGACGCCGCGTTGCTTTTCCTCGTCGGACAGCCGGGAAATCGCGTTATAGGCGCCGCGAAACTTGAAGGCGCCGATACGCTGCATATTCTCGCATTTCAGCAGTACATTCGCGCCGACGATGTCATCGAGCGTGCGCGAAGTCAGGACGGGGGTACGGTTGGCGACGCCCTGCAGCCGCTCGGCGGCGGATTGGATATCGGGGAAGGCGGGGAGGTTCATACTATCAAGATAAGGAAATAATTGAAAAAGGAAAGAGAGAAACATCGCAAATTAACAAACTCTCTTGCCTGTCCGTCCGTTTAAGATGCAGTCGCGGCTTGAATCGGGATTCCGGATAATCATCCGCGAAGACTTGATGATTTCCGGAATGACAGAACAGGAACACGCCCTTATAAGCCTATATCAGAATAGGATTCCGGCCGGGTTGCGCACCTCTACTGACTCGTTTGCATAACGATTACTGTGCTTAGCCCGGCTCGGCGAACCTATTTTTGCATCTTACCCTTATTTTAAGACAGGTACGTTATTCCCCTCACGAAATGAAGGGAGGAAGAAAAAACGGCTGCCTGGAGGTCGAGCAGCCGTTAGGAAATCGTTAGGATAGCAACTCAGTAGACTGCGGTGACGCAATAGAATCTGGCAAGTTGGGGAGCGGCAGGCAAGGGCGTGCTCCAGCTTGTCCCGTCGAAGGTTCCGGTCAGATCTTCGGTGAAGCCTGTGTCGGGATTGTCGGACGACAGGACCTGATAGGCAACCGCGCCGGGGACTTCGTCCCAGTTCAGAACGATATC
>JAHIZR010000136.1 GCA_018814465.1 bacterium
ATCACTCAGCTGGACAGCAGAACTTTATGATATTTCTCCATATCATCGAGCACTTTCCCGGTGCCTCTGACAACACAGGTTAGAGGATCGTCGGCCAGAAAGACCGGCAAGGATGTTTCCTCGCGAAGCCTGACATCCAGTCCTCGAATCAAGGCTCCGCCGCCGGTCATTATGATTCCGCGGTCTCGGATATCCGCTGCGAGTTCGGGAGGGGTTTTCTCGAGAGCGGTTCTGACCGCATCAACAATCTGAGAGATCGGTTCTTCTAAAGCTTCGCGAATCTCGATGGAGTTAATCTCAATCGCTTTCGGAACCCCTTCGACAAGGTCGCGGCCTTTGGCTACGATGGAAAGCTCCTGTTCAAGCTTGACCGCCGATCCTATCCTCTGCTTGATTTCTTCCGCGGTTCGCTCGCCGATCAGCAGATTGTAATTGCGTCTCATCGCTTGAACAATCGCTTCATCCAGTTCATCTCCGCCGATGCGAATCGAAGTATCCGTGATAATTCCTGACAGCGCGATGACTGCGATTTCGGTTGTCCCGCCCCCGATATCGATAACCATATTGCCGACAGGTTCATTGACGGGCAATCCGACTCCCAATGCCGCGGCCATCGGTTCCGCGATGAGATGGACTTCCCTGGCCCCGGCATGTTCGGCTGAATCCCGAATGATTCGCTTCTCGGACTTGGTGACGCCGGAGGGAACACAGACAATGACGCGCGGCCGCATCAGTCGGTTGTTCTGCGCTTTTCGAATCAGCGCGCGAATCATGATCTCCGCGACTTCGTCATCATCGATGACGCCATCTCGCATGGGACGGATCACTTCGAGATCGCTATGGGTTTTACCCAGCATCTCGCGCGCTTCCGTGCCGATTGCAATCACTTTTCGATCGCTTTTCCGAATCGCGACCATGGACGGTTCGCGGACAAGGATGCCCTTTCCTTTCAGGTAAACAAGTGTGTTACAAGTACCAAGGTCAATGGCAATTTCATTTGAAAAAAATCCCATCAGGGAGAAAGGCATTTCAACCTCACGAAGTCTTAATTGCGTTTACGGTTAGTGAAGATTGTATAGCTAACCTTCATCGGACAGCAGGGGGCCTTCTGAAATATCCGGCGGTTCGATTCCCCGCTTTTTCTCCTCGTTCCAAAGATACTCCAGAATCAAAGGCGCTTCTTCTTGATCAATTGCGACATAGGCCGAATAGTATCCGCCCCATTGGCAAACCAGCTTTTGACTCTCGGTCGCGGCGATCGCTTCTTCCATGGAAGGAAGCTTGCGCGTCATTCGACCGACAAGCTTGTAAATCGCGCCAGAGATATCACGCTTGACGATATAGTTCTTGCCCATGTATCGCACCTTGGATGAAGCGCGAATGTACATCGGCTGTGGAAGTTTCTTGGGCCATTTCATGATTTCAGTTCCTTGATGTTGGCTTAATGTCGGAAATGCCGTCGGCCTGTGAAGACCATGGCGATGTTTTGTTCATTTGCCGCAGCGATGACTTCATCGTCTCGTACCGATCCGCCCGGCTGAATAACCGCGGTAGCGCCTGCTTCCGCCGCGATATCAAGACCGTCTCTGAATGGGAAAAAGGCATCGGACGCGCATACACTGCCCTTTAAATCTAGTTTTGAAATGCCTGCTTTGCGGACAGCCAGCTCGGCTGAATCCACACGCGACATCTGTCCTGCTCCGATTCCCAGGGTTTGTTCCGTGTTTGCGTAAACAATCGCATTGGAACGCACGTGCTTGCAGACTCTCCAGCCCAGTTTGAGTGCTTTCATCTCGTCTTCGGTCGGAGATCGCCTTGTCACGACTTTCAGATTATCGAACTCGGGCATGCCGTGATCGGCGTCCTGTACAAGATATCCTCCCCAGACGCAGCGGAACTCTTTATTCGCCCGGTTGTTCCGCAGAGAGTCGCTGTCGAAGTTCAGCAATCGAAGCGCCTTCTTGTTCGCAAATACCTGCCGGGCCTCATCCGAGAATTCCGGAGCAAGAATGATCTCCAGAAACATGGATTTCAAAACGCTCGCCGCGGCTTCATCCATCGGCTTGTTCAAGGCAACGATTCCACCGAACGCTGAAACCGGATCTGTTGATAAAGCTCGCTCCAGCGCTGTCTTGATAGTATCTCCAAGACCGACGCCGCAAGGCGTCACATGCTTGATAATCACGGCGGCGGGTTCATCGAATTCCGCCAGCAGGCTTAAGGCTCCGTTTGCGTCCAGCAGGTTATTGTACGAAAGCTGTTTGCCGGAAAGCTTCTCGGCAGCAATCAATCCATAGTTTGCTTTGCCGTGCTCGGCATACAATCCGGCGTTCTGATGCGGATTCTCGCCGTAACGCAGCGGACGGATCTGGTCCAGCGCATGGCTTATGAAGCTGCCGGGATTCATCCAATTCGCGATCGCGCTGTCATAGGCCACTAGTCCGGCAAACGCCCGCGCTCCGCAAGCTTCACCGAACTCAGTCGGCACGCTCCCTTTGCTTTCTTCCAACAGCTTCAGGAACTCTTCATACTGCTCGGCTTTGGTAAGCACGACAACATGACTGCGATTCTTTGCCGCCGCTCGCACCATGGAAGGACCGCCGACATCGATTGCTTCCGTAATATCCGCAACGGACTTTCCGGCTGACAGTGTCTGCTCGAACGGATAGAAGTTGACGATCAACAGATCGATCGGCTGAAGATGAAGCCGCTCCATATCCGCCATGTCCCCCTCACAGTCGCGCCGGGCCAATAGGCCGCCGTGAATCCGCGGATGCAGCGTTTTGATTCGTCCTTCCATCGCTTCGGGATGTCCCGTCCACTCTTCCACCGGAATGACGGTCAGTCCGGCCTTGATCAATGCTGCGGCGGTACCGCCGGAAGCGATGAGTTCAACGTTGTGCTCGGCAAGCCGCCGGGCAAGTTCTACTAATCCGGTCTTATCGGAAACACTGAGGAGCGCGCGACGGATTTTAATCATTGGGAATTGGTGGAAGATAGTGGATTCTGTTATCGTGGATTTCTACTCGGTTCTGAATAAAGAGGAGTAGCGTATTATAGTAAAGCTGTTTTTCAATACTCTGGACTCTCGCTTCAAGCTGTTCGGCTGTATCGTTTGCTGAAACATGCACCGCCTGCTGGGCTGCGATCAAACCACGATCATACTCTTCATTGACAAGGTGAACCGTAGCGCCGCTTACTCTCGCACCGCTGGCGATCACTGCCTCATGCACGCGTCTGCCGTACATACCTTCTCCCCCGAATGCGGGAAGCAGCGCCGGATGCACGTTAAGGATTCTATTGCGATACGCCTTTACCACTTCTTGGGGAACCAGCTTCATGTAGCCCGCCAGGCAGATGAAGTCGATTTCATGCGCTTTCAATGCGGACAGCATGGCTTCCGCGAATTCAGAATCGGAGTGGAACTCTCGCCGCTGAAGTATCACGGAGTTGATGCCCAGCTGCTTTGCCCGCTCCAAAGCATAAGCCTTTTTAGCG
>JAHIZR010000137.1 GCA_018814465.1 bacterium
ATTATATCGCTTGTTGTTTCCGCGATTGTGGCTGTGGCGGCCTACGTGGCTGTGCGGAAGTCAATGTCGTCGCACGATTAACTGCGGGATCTGGAAGCGCAACTGGGTCCGCGCATGGATCGCTTGCTGGAAGCCGTCAACAGGATTCGTGAAGAGACCAAAACGGTAATCGACGAGAAAACGGGAGAGCTTCATCGGCTTTCCGCTGAGGAGAATCGGCAAGCTCGCAAAGAAGTCAATGAGTCTCTCGATCAGTTCCGGAAAACACTCAATGACTTTCGCGAGACTTTGGCGGCAGAGCAGGGGAAAGGGAGGAAAGAGAGTCGTGAGTCGCTCGAATCCGTCACCCAGTCCTTGACTCAGCGCTTCGAGAAGCTGCAAGAGTCGAATGAAAAACGGCTCGAGCAAATTCGCGGTGAAGTCGAGAAAAAACTGAGCGAAACCCTTCAGAAGTCGGATGAATCTTACAAGGGAATGATCGAGCGCTTGGGTGAGCTTGGAACCACCAACCAGAGAATTATGCAGTTCTCCAAGGAACTGACACAGCTACAGTCAATTTTGCAGGCTCCCAAACTGCGCGGGATCTTCGGGGAATTGGGCATGGAATCCATGCTGAACGATTGTCTCGCTCCCAATCAGTTTGCCACACAGTATTCTCTGTCAGGCGGAGTCGTCGATGCCGTGATCTTTAATCCGCATGGCACACTTCCCATCGACAGCAAGTTTCCGCTTGAAGCCTGGCAGCGCATGCATGATCCCGAAGCGGACGAAACGGAACAGAAACGCGCGCGAACAGAATTCGTTCGCGCTGTGAAAAAGCATATCAGTGATATTGCCGCGAAATATATCAAACCGCCGGAGACTCTGGATTTTGCGGTCATGTATCTGCGTGCGGAGGGAGTCTATTATGAGCTGCTTGAAATTCCTGAATTGATGGAACACGCGCGCGCCTGCCGCGTCTTTCCCGCGTCCCCCTTGACCTTCTGGGCTTTGCTGCAGGTCACCGTTATGGGATTTCGCGGCCTGCAGATCTCGGAGAATGCCAAACGCATCGCCTCCCTCTTGGACGGCATGCAGGGGGATATGGAACAGTTCCGTCGCTCATTTGAAACGGCGACGAAACAAGTGCGTCATGCGGGGCAGAATCTCGAAGATGCCGGCAAACAACTGGATAAAGTGGATTCCAAACTGACAAGTATCCGTTCCACGCAAATAGAAAACTCGACCGAAAGCCTGAACAACGATCCTCTTTCCGTTCACGAGCGACTGATAGACGAGTGAGTCCCCGCCGTCCCATACCGATGCCTTCGCAGCTGGAACTCTTCGGTTCCATGCTGATCGCATCCGCGCAAACGAATACTCCCAAACCATCTTCCCGCCGGGGTCCCGTTCACAAGCCGCAAGGGGCGGTCTATGACTTGGCGAGATTCTTCGCTGTCATCAACGAAGTGATGTTCAAGCAAGAGCTCGCGCCGCCGACAATGCGCTGGTCGCGCAACCGTTGGCGGTATACCCTGGGACTCTGTGATGTCGAAGACCGCGTGATTACTCTGAATTGTGCATTGGATGACGCGCGCATTCCCGAAGTTGTCGTGGCCGGAATCATGCATCACGAGATGCTGCATCTCTACTTCGGATTTTCCGAAGGCGCGCGCGGTCAACGGCGCTATCATACTCCCGAATTCCGCGCCGCGGAAAAGCTCTTTCCGGGCTTTGAGACAACGGAACGCTGGATCGCGGATCATTGGCCCTTGCGGGGGCGACCCGCCAAGCGGCCGCGTCCGGAAACGCAGAGCTTTTTAGCTTACCTCTCCATGATGCACGGCTGATTTTGCTCAACCGAACAATGTACTCAAAATACTAGGCGACACGCTCCCGCGTGTTGCTCTGGCTACGCCGAGCCTTTATTCCTGTCATCCTGAACCACGCTGATTATCCAAAGGCTAAAGCTATCATATCCGCGTGGTGAAGGATCCCAGCCCCCTTGCCGTGCCTGCATGCTTCATCCGCCGAGCCGGGCTAAGCACAGAGAGTTCTTTATTGACGAGAATGCAGCAGCGCGCATCCCGGCCGGAACACTCCCCTCCATTTACTCGAAGAGAAATGGGGGGGTAGGGGGGGGTAGTGCATTGTCTTCCGCCGAGCCTTACTTAAGCACAGAAATCGTTATGGTGTCGATTCCTTAAAAGTGTGCA
>JAHIZR010000138.1 GCA_018814465.1 bacterium
ACGGCAACGTTGATGATGAAAAACCGCAAGGCAACGATCATCACAAATGGCGAAACGAAGATTAAAGCCGAAGAACTTGATTTCAAGCTCGACTCGCTGATCTATGTTCATCTGAAATCGGGGGAGTATGCAGCGATCCCTATGCCCGAAGTCAATCGCGTCATCGCCCGTAATCCCGGTCCATATGTCCGCAATGGCGTAATTTATGGCGCGATACCGGGCGCCGCCCTCGGATTGATGTTTGCCGCCTTCTTGGCTTCAGTTGAAGATAAATGTGTAGACTGCGAACCGAATGAACCCCCGTGGGAACTCATCCTTCCTGCTGGAGCGCTTATCGGCGGTGCCATCGGTGGCAGTATTGGCGCGCTCGCCGGAGCAGCCAACACTCCCGAATATACTGTCGAATATCACTTAGATAAATAATATCATGTCCTATAGACATTTCTTGGATAAAAACATGCTTCGTATCCTTACTGTTTTGTGCTGCTTCGCGATGGCTTTCGCTCAGCACCCCTATTCCGATCCCGGCATCGGCACCCGGCCCGGAGCTTTTTCCGCCCGTTCTCTCGGACTCGGCCATACGCATCTGACCTCGCAACCCGGTCCCGCCGCGCTCTTGGGCAATCCCGCCACGCTGGCTTTTCAAGAATCCCGCTGGCTGCTGGCTCTGCAAAGCGATGTCTCCCGCGTCAAGGAAACCCGCTCCTATCCGTTCTACGATTCCTTCGATGGCATCCTTAATTACAACAACTACGCCATCAATGACCACCTTTATTCCAAACTGGATGGCGGTGTCGCCTATAAAGTCAAAACCGATAAAGTCGAGTCGCTCGTACTCTCTCTGGCGAGCTATTCGACCTACTCCTTCGACTATACCTATCACGAGGAAGTCCGCAACCGCTTTTCCTCCGGCGGTATTCAGGATCGCAGACTCGGTGAAAACCGCATCGAAAACGAAGGCGACCTGCGCTCAATTTCTATCGGTGCCGCCAGTAAAATGAATGGCCCCCTCGCGGTCGGCGCTTCGGTCAGTCTCTTAAGCGGCGACTGGACGATGCTTCGCGGCGTTTACTACGCTGATCCCGATTCAATTAACAAAGTGGAACGCTATGAGTTCTCACCCAGCGGCACTCCCGCTGAGTTCAATCTTGGAGCAACTTACAAAATCAATGAGCGTGTTTCCGTCGGCGCGCGCGCCCTCATGCCCACCGGCGACTTCAGTTATGATCAGGAATACACTCATATGGAAGCCGACACCACGGTCTTCACCAGCGAGTTCGATCAGACCTATCCGAAGCATTTCGCCGTCGGCGTCCAATACCGCCCGCAAAATGAATTCCGGCCCCTGCTGATGCTGGAAGGCGAACTCCACACCTACAGCGATGTGCAGGATTATCTGGACGATTCCTTCGAGATTCGCGCCGGCGTCGAACAGCAGGTTGTCCCCGGCACTCCGGTTCGCTTCGGTTTTGTCTACATGTCGTCTCCTGAAGACAAGGAACGCGCAAACACGCTGTTTACCGCCGGCATCGGTTTTGGTCTCGACAGACTAACCGGAGACTTCGGCGTCGAAATCGGCAGAATCAATTACTCCGATGCCGATCTCTTCCCGCAGTCCCTGTACGGCGATGCCGACCGCACCGACAGTGACAAAGTTGAAACCGCGCTCTTCCGCGGCATGATTTCCCTGAGTTGGGCGCTGTAAATATTCGGAGACTGTATGCCCGCGGTAACCATCGGTCTGCCTGTTTATAATGCCGAACCGTATCTGAAACAATGCATCGATTCGATTAAACAGCAGACATTCGATGATTTTGAGGTCTTGGCGATTCTTGACTGTCCAACGGATAATTCGGAAGTACTGCTCCGTGAACTCGCTGATGAGCGCTTTCGTATTATTAAGAATGAAAAAAAACTGGGACTCGCCGCCTGCTGCAATAATATCCTGGAACTAAGTAATTGCTCATTGATTGCCCGCATGGATGCGGATGACATCATGCTTCCCCTCAGAATCGAGCGGCAGCTTGAATTCCTGACTGAACATCCGTATATCGACATCCTCGGCACTTATTTTGAAGAGATCGATCCCAACGGAAAACAGACTGCCAAACCCTTTCCAATGCCGCTGAAACATGAGGATATTCTGGACGCTTTTCGCAGAATGAGTGTCATGCATCATCCAACCGTTATGTATCGACGGGACCGCATCCGCTCACTCGGCGGCTATGATACCACCTATCCACTCGCGCAGGACCTCGATCTTTGGTTTCGATGCTTTCTGAACAACTTCCGCTTCGCTAATCTGCCGGAAGTACTGCTTCACTACCGTGTGTATCCAGGTCGACTGACATCCCGTAAGCTGGAAATTCAACTGCAAATGGTCGATCGCGCCTATGCTATCTATGGCAAACAAATCTGGGGAGAACAAGCCCCTGATTTCGTCAGCGGTATTAATCCATGGCATCGTCTCTGGAGACGGATTAAAAGAAAACTAAGTAATTAAGCGAATAACCATGAAACTGTATCAGATTCTCAGCGCGGTCTTGCTCATGAACTTTTGTTTGCTGACTGCGCATGCCGAAACCTATTCCGTCGTTATCTGCAACACCAACGATATTCACGGCGGAATCGATTCGTCGCAGGCGAATTTCATGAACCCTGAGTTCCCGCCGCAATTAGGCGGAGGAGCTTCCGCGGCGACATTGATTAGGTATCTTCGGCAAATGGCCAAAGAACAGGGCAAGGGCTTCCTCCTCCTCGATACCGGCGATATCTTTCAGGGAACCTTGGTTGGAACGAAATCCGAAGGCGAAGCCGTCATGCGCTTTATGAACGAAGTGGGCTATGACGCTTGGGTGCTTGGCAATCACGAGTTCGATCTTGGACGGCAAGTTGCCGAACGCCTGATGAAACAGGCGGCTTTCCCTACCCTTTCCGCTAATATTATAGATTCGTCCGACGGCACCGCGAAACTTTTTGCGCAGCCTTATCTGATTAAGGATTTCGGCAAGCTGAAAATGGGAATCATCGGACTCACGACATCCGGAACCGAGCGCGCGTCCTTTAAGGAGAACATCCGCGGTTTAAGCTGGCTGCCCGAAACGACAACGCTCGCCGCCTACCGCGACTCGCTGCGGCAGATGGGCGTGGATATCATCGTCGCCGCCTGTCACTTGGGCCTGCCTTATGACCGCTGGGAAGCTTGGGAGGATCTGGAGAAGTGGGAGGCCGAAGGCTGGAAGTCACCTTTTGCCCGTAATGCCTTTGAGCTGGCTCGTCGCGTCTCGGGAATTGATATTCTCTTCGCGGGCGATATTCATGTCGGCTATCAGGAACCCTGGGTTGATCCGGTCACTCACACCCCCTGTTTTCAGGGCTATGGACGCGGCACGAATCTCATGGCTATCGAATTTGTCTTTGATCTTGAAACCAAATCGCTGCTTTATTGGAAGCCCTTTGCCGATCAAGGAACCCTGCTTACACTCTTTTCCGACGAGTTTCCGCGCGACCGCGAAATCGCTGAAGCGATTGACACGGTTGTGGCGCGCGTGGAATCCGGCTTCAATGAGAAAATCGGCGAAGCCATTATTCCCGTTACCCGCAGCGGCGACGCCGAATCCCTCCTCGGCAATATGGTTTGCGATGCCATGCAGTGGAGACTCAAGGGCGATATGGCGATCACCAACAAAGGCGGTGTCCGCACCGATCTGCCTGCCGGGACGATTACACCCCGCGATGTCTTCAATGTCTTGCCTTTCGATAACACTCTCGGCACAGTTATCGTGACCGGTCAGTTTATGAAAGACTTGATCGAAGATAAAGTCGCTTACGGCGGCAGCGGCCTCTATATCAGCGGCATGCACGTGAAAATCGACCGGAATCGTCCGCAAGGCGACCGCGTGGTCTCCTTTGAAATCGGCGGCGAGCCCTATGTTCCCGACAAGGAATACCGGCTGGTCACGACCGACTATCTGCTCGAAGGCAATTCCGGCATGAAAAAACTGGTGGGCTTGCGCAATCAGACCGCGATCGAATCCGGTGTTTACATGCGCGATTCCCTGATCGAATATATCAAGGAATTTTCACCCCTCGAACCCAAACTCGATGGCCGCTGGCAGTGGGTGGATTCGAAACAGTAAACGAATCGGATAAACCGGGGAGCTACTTGTGCTTGGAATACTGATCTCGACCGCCTTCCTATAGGCAGCAATCATTCTGGTCACTAAAGCGTATCCAAAA
Source organism: bacterium (assembly GCA_018814465.1). Classification (GTDB taxonomy): domain Bacteria; phylum Electryoneota; class RPQS01; order RPQS01; family RPQS01; genus JAHIZR01. Next base: position 4,240 of record JAHIZR010000138.1, read on the forward strand.
ATATCAGAGGGGAATCGGTATAAACCTCGCCGAGCCGGGCGTCCCCGCCCGGCCGTAATAGCCTAACGCTCGTTTCGACCGGGCGGGG
>JAHIZR010000139.1 GCA_018814465.1 bacterium
AGACACGCAAGCACAGCAACGCTTCTACTCCATCCGCGCCGGTAAATCACCCAAGGTCGCCATCGTCGGTATGGCCCGGCGCCTCGCCATCGCCCTCTGGGCCATGACCGTCAAACGACAGGAGTACGCTTACCACTGGAAACAGTGAACTCCGCACTCGCCGATTGAAACGCTAAAGGGTCCGCAACCGCGTGAAGGATCGGTTCCTTTTGAGAACGTGCTGAGTATCCGGTGCGGTCCCGCTTGCCCGAACATTGAACCTGCGGCATTAGACCGCGAATAGCAGAATGCGCAAAATCTTTCGGCAATCCCTTGACTATCACCATAGCAGATTCTTCGGACTGCAGGCATAGGCATAGAAAAGGGATGAATAGCTGCAGTCCTCAGAATGACATCTCTCAAGTACATCGCATTAGTTGTTACCCTCTCGTGCAGAAAACGAATATCCCCAAGCCTGTCATTCTGAGGGTCGCAACTCACGATACACAATTGCAAGCGATAACCTGCGACCCGAAGAATCTCCGCCCCCTTGACGCGCTCCATAGTCTGTTTTCACGTTTCTAATTTCATCCTTTTCTTCTATGCCCTACGCCTATCGCATTGACCGACTGCCCGAATATCTGTTCGCGGATATGGAACGCCAGATCGCCGAGAAAACCGCCGCCGGACGCGACGTGATCAATCTCGGCATCGGCGATCCCGATCTGCCACCGCCCGTAAGTTTCACAGAGTCGCTGCAGAGGCACGCCGCCGATCCCGACGCACACTTTTATTCTTCTTCACGCGGCGATTTTGAAGTGCGGAAAATGATTGCGCACTTCTTCAAGGGCAGATTCGGTGTCGAACTGGATCCCGCAACCGAAATCTGTGTCGTGCTGGGCGGCAAAGAAGGACTGTCGAGTCTCGCGCGCGTCTATATCAATCCCGGTGAATGGGTGGCCGTGCCCTCGCCCGCCTATCCGGTTTACGCGCAGGGCGCGACGATGCTTTGCGACGGCAATATCAAAACGCTGCCCCTATTGCAGGAGAACGGCTTCCTGCCCGATCTGACGCTTGCCGAGGGCGCGTGCATGCTGTTCGTGAACTATCCCAACAATCCCACCGGCGCGATTGCCACGGAATATTTCTGGGAGCAGCTCGGCGATTTCGCCGACACACATCCCGAAACCATCGTCGTGCATGATCACGCCTATGCGGAAATGACTTTCGGCGATTACGTCGCGCCGTCGTTTTTGCAGTATACCCGGAACACTATCGAGGTGCACTCGCTCTCGAAAGTTTTCAACGCCACCGGTTTTCGTATCGGCTTCGCCGTCGGGCGCGCGGATATCATTTCCGGTCTGGTGAAAGCGAAATCGCAGATCGACTCCGGCGCGCCGCTCATGATTCAGCGCGCGATGGCGGACGGGCTGCAAGGCTATCGCGGCGCCGAACCGCCGCCGGAGGTTCAGGAGATCAGAAAAATCTACGGTGAACGCCGAGCCTATACCGAACACGCGCTGCGCGAGTTCGATCTCGATGTCACGGAAAGTCCGGCGACGTTTTATGTCTGGGCGAAAGCTGGCGAGGATGAAATGCCCTTCGTGAATCACTGTCTGGAGCGCGACGTGGTCGTCACACCCGGCAGCGGTTTCGGCAGTGAAGGAAAAGGTTATATCCGGCTGGCGCTGACCCAGCCGTTATCCAGAATCAAAGAGGCGGTAACAAGAATTGGGTAATCGATTTCAGGAAGTGCTGCAGGGTCGCCCCGTGATCTTGGGACATCGCGGCTCGCCGGAGAAGGCTCAGGAAAACTCCATTCAGTCTTTTCTGCTCGCGCTCGAGGACGGCGCGGACGGCGTCGAACTGGATGTGCACGGCACGTCGGACGGCGAATTGATTGTCTTTCACGACGAGAATCTAAGTGACGGCCGCTATATTCGTGAGCATACCTATCCCGAAGTGAAGATTGCTTCGCAGCGGCAGAAGGTGGTTGTGCATCGCTTGGAAAAAGTTTTTCGCGCGCTTGCCGGGAAAGGCTTTATCAATATCGAATTGAAATCGAAGGGACTCGAAGCGAAAGTACTGCAGTTCGCGCGCGATCTGCTGCCGCCGGACACCTTTTTGTTCTCTTCGTTTATTCCCGATACCGTCGCCGAGTGCCGCAAGCTTGCCGCCGATGTCCCCGCGATTCTCATTCGGGTCGAGCCGGAAGCGCTGGACTCCGAACTCGAGTGCATTCGCCGGATTGAGGCTTCCGGCGTCGCCTATCATCATTCACAAATTGATGATAAGCTGGCCGCATTTTTCAAGGAGAATAAAGTTCCGCTTTTCACGTGGACGGTGAACGATATCGAAGAAGCGAAGCGGCTGGAAGCTTTGGATATCTCCGGCATCATCACCGACCGCCCGGCGGAATTGATGAAATATTTCAAAGGCGTGAAATAACATGACTGACAGCATTCAGGTTCACGATTACGGCGCGGCGGAATACGACAAATCCGCAAGCGATTACGAGTGGCACGGCCACGAAATTATTTTCGGCATGTGCTATGACTATCTGCAGCCGCACGCCACACTGCTCGACATCGGTATCGGCACCGGTTTGAGTTCGGAGTTTTACGCTCAGGTCGGCTTGGAAATCACCGGACTGGACGGCTCGCTGGAAATGCTGAAGCAGTGCCGGAAAAAGAAGTTCGCGCAAAAGCTGATTCAGCATGACCTCACGAAGTTCCCTTGGCCCGTGGAGAGCGGCTCCTTCGACGTTGTCCTTTCCGTCGGGGTCTTTCATTTTATTCACGATATCCAGTCTATCCTCAAGGAAGTCAGCCGCGTCACGAAACCCGGCGGATTCTTTGCCTTTCAGATTCTCGATCCCAACGATTCACACGAAATACAGCACCAAGAACCGGTGAAGCAGATCAGAGACGGCTTTGAAGTCATTGCTCATCCGCTTACCTATATTCTTGCCGCGTTGGACAATCATGGCTTCACGAAACTGAAGCAGGTTGGTTTTCTGGCTAAGCACTCGCCGCAAACAGATGAAGAATTTCTTTGTCGCGCCATCATTGCGCAGAAAAGCCGCGCTGAATGAAAATCGGTCTTGTCACCTGC
>JAHIZR010000140.1 GCA_018814465.1 bacterium
TCGGTGAACTGCTGAAGTCGCGCACGGAAGAGCTGCAGCGGCATAACTGGCCGACGCCTCTGCGTCCGACCGAAGACTCGTATTTGTTTTATGTCTCCGGCACGGATCATATTCGCGCGCCGCTCGGATACGACGGCTCGCTGCGTCATCCAGTTAAAGGGACTGAGCACATCACCTCGTCGCAACTGCTGTCGCAGATAGAAAACGGCAGCCTGACCATCAGCCCCAAGGCTGCCTTGCGCCCGCTCTATCAAGATTACGTGCTGCCGACGATTGCCTACGTTGCCGGACCGACCGAGTTGGAATACCATGCGCAACTCAGTCCTTTCTATCGCGAACTCAATGTCGTGCCGCCGTCGCTCTTTCCAAGAATGACCGTAACTCTCACAGACAGTAAAACCGCGCGCCTGCTGGAAAAGCTTGAACTTTCCCCGGAACAGATTCTGACGACTCCTCAGCACGAGCTCAAGAAGTCGCTGCTTCACGACGCCGATGAAGGCCGCACGGCACAACTGTTCGATGAAACCAAAACACAGATTGAGCATATCTTCGATAGTCTGCAGGCGGAACTTGCTCAGATTGATCCGACACTCGCCGGAGCGGTTCGAACTTCTGCCGGCAAGGGGCTTCAGCCCCTTGAACAACTAAGGAAAAAGGCGGAAAAGAGCTTACAGCAGCGGCATGCGACGACTCTGTCTCGGCTTGAAAAAGTCTATATTTCACTCAAACCAAATGACACTCCCGCCGAGCGCGTCTATGGGACAGCGTACTATCTGACGAAATACGGACCGCACAGACTGTTGGAGATTCTGGATAATACTCCCGCCGACAACAAGGCGCACTCTTTCATCATCGCGGATTCATAATCTATGAATAATACTATTGTCGACGTCCTCGCCATTGGCGCGCATCCCGACGATATCGAACTCTGCTGCGCGGGCACATTGCTGCGACTGCAGGACCTTGGCTACAAAATCGGCATCGTCGACGCCACTCGCGGCGAGAAAGGCACGCGTGGGACCGCCGAAGGCCGCGCGCTCGAAGCGCAGAAGGCGCTTGAGATCATGGGCTTTGAGTTTCGCGAGAATCTCGATCTCGGCGATCAGCATGTGCAGGATACGCCCGACCGCCGCGTGAAAATCGTCGAGTGCATCCGCCGCCACAAACCCAAACTGGTCTTCACCCATCATCCTATTGATCGTCATCCCGATCACGAAGGCGTTGGCAAACTCGTCAAGCACGCCATGTTTCTCTCCGGCGCGGCCAGCTTCGAGGCTCAAGGCGAAATTCACGTTCCCCATCGGCTGATTTACTGGATGGCCTCGTGGGTGCATGAACCTAACTTCTACGTGGATATCACCGCTTACAACGACCGCAAGCTCGAAGCCGCCAAGATGCACGGCTCGCAGTTTTATAATCCCGACTCCGACGAGCCGCCCACGTCCATCTCCAATGCGGATTTCTGGGAGAAGCATGACATCCGCCATCGCTGGTTCGGACAGCAAATCAACGTCAAATATGCCGAAGGCTTCTACGTCCGCGAGAAATTCAAAGTCGACGACCCCGTCGCTTTCTTTACATTGTAACAATTTCTGATCACACTCCAACAATCATACTAACCACCACCTTCATTTATTAACTTACTACCCACCACCCTCCGGGGTGGTGGCAAACGAGAGAACTTCCATCCCATGCCTGCAACCAAACCGAAAAAAAACATTGAAGGCCGCACCGACCTCTACAGCGTTCGCAATTCTTCTATCCAAGGTAAAGGCGTTTTCGCCAAGAAGCGCATCCGCAAAGGCACGCGCCTCATCGAATATCGCGGCGAGCGCATTCCGGTCGGCGAAGCCGATGAACGCTACGAAGACGACGAGAATAAGACCCATCATCACACCTTTCTTTTTTCGGTCGACGAACGCACCGTGATAGATGCCGCCGTCAACGGCAACAACGCGCGTTGGATTAATCACTCCTGCGATCCCAACTGTGAAGCCGTCGAGGAGGAAGGCCGTATCTGGATCGAGGCGAAAAAAAATATCCAGCCGGGGCAGGAACTATCCTATAACTACCAGCTCGATCGCGAGGGCCGCTTCGAGAAAAAATTCTGGCAGCTCTACGAATGTCGCTGCGGTGCGTCCAACTGCCGCAAGATCATGCTCGCGCGCCCCAAACCTCCCAAGCGGAAGAAGACAACAAAGAACCGCGTCGTCAAGAAGAAATAAATGAAAATCGGCATCATCCTGTATCCCACTTACGGCGGTTCCGGCGTTGTCGCCACTGAACTCGGCGTCGCGCTCGCGTCGCGCGGCCATGAAGTGCACTTCTTTTCGTCGTCGCGTCCCTTTCGCCTGCCGCAGTTTCAGCCGAATATCTACTTTCATGAAGTCCCGGCGGTGCACTATGCGCTTTTTGAACACACTCCCTACACGCTGACGCTCTCGACTACGCTCTACGAAGCGATTCAGCATTACGGCATCGAGCTGATTCATTCGCACTATGCGATCCCGCATGCCACCGCCGCCTATCTCGCGCAGCAGATGAACAATGGCAGGCCGCCGATTATCACCACCCTGCACGGCACGGACATTACGCTGGTCGGTTCGCATCCTGCTTACGCGCCCGTGGTACGCTTCACGCTCGATCAATCCAATCGCGTCACCGCCGTGTCGCAGTTCCTCGCCGAGGAAACCTGCAAACGCATTAATTTCCGCGGCAAGATCGATGTTGTTCCCAATTTCATCGACACCGAATATTATAAACGCTCCACTTGTCACATCAGCAAGCAGACCTTCGCGCCGAACGGGGAACCGCTGATTCTGCATATCTCGAACTTCCGGCCCGTCAAACGGATTCAGGATATCGTGAACGCCTTTATTAAAGTTCGCCGTGAGAAACCGTGCCGACTATTGCTGGCCGGAGACGGTCCCGAGCGCAGCGCGGCGGAACAGACCGCGCGCGCCGCCGGGGTGATGAATGATGTCGTCTTTCTGGGAAATCAACCGGTGATTGTTGATTTGCTCAGTCTGGCCGATGTTTATTTTGTTCCGTCGGAAACTGAATCATTCTGCCTGTCTGCGTTGGAAGCGATGTCCTGCGAAGTGCCGGTGGTGGCGACGCGTGTCGGTGGAATTCCTGAAGTTGTGACGGATGGGGAATGCGGATTCTTGACGAATGTTGGTGACACGGACGACATGGCGGCTCGGATTTTGCACCTTATAGAGCACCCCAAGACGGCCCGTGAAATGGGTCAGGCGGGCAGGCTAAGAGCAATCGAACATTTCAAGATGGAAACGATTGTCGCCCGCTACGAGTTACTCTATCAGGAAGCGATTGCGGAGAGTACACCATGTCAACAGCGCATGCGCGAGATTCCTTCTATGTCATCGAGGTCAAAGATCACCTGACCAAGTTTTATCATCTCCCCAACGAGCTGCCCGCGCGCTCACAGGAGGAAGTGCAGCA
>JAHIZR010000141.1 GCA_018814465.1 bacterium
ACCGAAACGGAGAATACTTTTGAGTTTAATATCGGATTCGGCAGCTATACGGTTTCCATTTGGGTTGGCGGACACGGCAACTCACAGTGGTGCGGCTCCTACGGCGTAAATGTTTCCGCGCCTGACTATGATGCGCTGCCCGATTTCATTACGCTCGATGAGACGAATCACGACGTATCCGGTTTGCAGATCAATGTGAATGTTCCCGCGCCGCATTACATCGCCGGCGATATCACCTTCAACGGCACTCGTCCTACGGAAGGCATCCTCGCCCTGCTCAGCACGTTCCCCTATGTGCCGGAACATCCGCCGACAGGCGCGCCGTCGGGATACTTTGCGATTACCGACGAAACTCAGACGCGCTATGCCTTCAATGACATTCCGGCGGGAACCTATTACATTTCGCTCTGGAGCAACACTCCCCCTCCGGGCACGCCGACCTTCTTCGGTGCTTACGGCTATACGGCGGGCAGCGACACCGATCCCGATCCGGTCACGCTCGACGAGAGCACGGAAGGCTGGGGCGCTTCCGGCATCAATATCACCGGCAACGCACCGTAATAATTCCGACTCCCCTCCAAGCTTATTGGAGGGGCAAGGGGGGTCATTCTGGACACCGGCTACGACACGCTACTACTGGCGGTCTCCGACCGTCAGACATGGCCGGGCGTCCAGAATCTCAATCCATGCCACAACAAAATAAAAGGGGCGCGCCACTCGCGCGCCCCTTTCTTACACAATGATTAAATCTCGTTCTCTCGTTTTCCTATTTCTAATTTTGTGCGGTGTTGGCTGCTTGCAGCCGACCCTCTCCGCAATTTATCCTGTCGTTTCCGGCACGATCACCGATGCCGAAACCGGCGAAGGACTGCTCGGCGTCAACATTCAGCTCGCCGAAGCGCTGCGCGGCACGTCGACCGACATCAACGGACACTACCGGCTCGTCCTGCCTCAAGCGGGAAGCTGGACGCTGCGCGTCACGCATATCAGCTATCGCTCGCAGACATTGACGATTTCAGTCACGGATTCACTCACTCAGAATTTTCAACTCGTGGCCGACTACCTGCAAACGGATGAGGTTATCATCACCGCGCAGGCTCGCGAATCCACCGCCCGGCTTTCCACCACGAAAGTGGATGTCATCCACGCGCCGGAAATTCAAGCCCGCGCGCCCGGCACGCTGGATCGCGTACTCGATGCCGTTCCCGGCGTCGAAGTGCACCGCACCGGCGGCGCGGTCGTTTCCAATGTTTCCATTCGCGGCTCTTCCGATATGCTCGGCGGCGGCGTCGGCAATCGCACCTTACTGTTAGTCGACGGCAAACCCGCGATTATCTCCGACACCGACGGCGCGAGCTGGTGGCTCTATCCCGATGACATTATCGAACGCGTCGAAGTGGTGAAAGGCGCCTACTCCGCGCTCTACGGCTCGAACGCAATGGGTGGCGTAATCAATCTGATCACCCGCAAACCCTCGCATCGCGAGTACACTCGCATTCATGCGGGCTACGGCATGTTCGAGCGGCCTCCGGCATGGATGCGCTACACCGAAAAAGCGTCCTCGCTCAGCAATCTCTCCTTCAGTCACTCCAACTCCGTCGGCAGACTCGGCTATTTCACCAACTTCACGCGCCGCGCGTCCGACGGCTGGCGGCAGGGTTCGGCTTACAACAACATCAGCGCCTTCAGCAAACTGAAATATGACTACACGCCCACCAGCGGCATTTCGCTTTCGACACTCTACCTGACCGGCGAAAACGACTATCCGCACGCCTGGGAATCCACCGCCGCGCCGCTGAAGATCAAGGACATCTACACCAACGATCTGCAGCGCAAGCAAAGTGTTTCGACTGATCTCGTTTATTCCCGCCTCGAGTCGCCCAACTCCAGCTATACGCTCCGCTTTTTTTACAATCGCGACTTGACGCGCTCGATCCTCAATCCTGACTCCGATCCACGCGAAGGCGATGTCGATCTGAATTTCCAGACGCGCTCGATTTCGCAGAAGTTCGGCCTGCTGGAGCACTCTTCCCGGCTGCTTCCCTATAACAACACCGTTGTCTTCGGCGCGGAAGCGGTTTGGGATATCGTGGACGGCCAGCCGGAAACCTATCTCTACGGCAGGCAGAATATTTTTTCACCGGCGGTGTTCGCGCAGAATGATTATTCGCCGCATAAAAAAGTCCACTTCACGCTCGGCGGCCGTCTTGACTATCGCAACCTGATCGGGCGCAAGACTTCCACGATGTTCTCGCCGAAAGCGGGCGTTTCCTATGAAGCATTGAAAAATCTCGTGCTGCGCTCATCCGTCGGGCAGGCCTTCCGCAATCCCTCCATTGCCGAGATGTTTCTGCGCCGCGTGGGTACGCAGGATTACGAGTTCATTCCCAATCCCGATCTCGACCCGGAGCGGGTGGATTTCGGCGAAGCGGGATTCTATTATACGATTGACGACATTATGGTTTTTGACGGCGCGGCCTTTTATTATGATTACACCGATGTGATTCGCTGGCAGACGGTCGCGGGGGGGCGCTATCATACGGAGAATCTGTCCAATGCGATCATCAAGGGCTGCGAGTTGGGCATGAAATCCTCCTGGCCGAAGCGGTTTCGTTCCTCCGCGCAGTTCACTTATTTGAACACGGATATTGACAATCAAGGCCCACTTACGTATGTTCCGGAGTGGCGTTTCTTCATCGGCGCGTCCTATGAGTTCGATCATACGACGGTCAGCGCTAGTCTGCGCAGCGTGGCCCAGACGGACTCGGTGATTTTTTATCAGAACGACGCGCCCGGCGCCTTCACGCTGCTCGATCTGCGCGTCGCCTTCAATGTCCGCCAGTCAACCAGTTTAAGTCTGATTTGCGACAACGTCTTCGATACCTATTACGAAGAGATGGAGCGCTACCGCATGCCGCCGCGCACCTACCGCGTCGATCTGCTCTACGAATTCGATATTACGAGTAAATGAATATGAAAACTATTGCGCCGCTTTTATTGGTCCTGCTGTCGCTCGGCTTGTGTTATGCTGAATCGCCTCAGGTGCTCTGGGAAAAATATTTCGATGGTCCTGAATCCGAAATGATTCAGGATCTCGAATTGGCTCCGGAAGGCGATTTCGTGTTATGCGGAGATGTCTTGACGGTGGACTCGATGGTGGATAACCGGCAGTATTTCACCAGCGTTCCCTTCTTATTGAAAACCGATGCGGCGGGCAATACGCTCTGGCATCACTATTATCCTAATTTTTGGGATACGCGTGGCGATAGAATTGATTTGAAAATTCTGTCCGTGGCCGACAGTGGAGTTGTTCTAAGTGGAAAAAAGAAAAACACGCTCGCGGTCTATGCGCTGAACGACGGATCTCTGCGGGATTTGCCTGCGGACCAATCCGCGGAATTAAGAAAGCGGGATGAGACGGCTGTTTCCTTTTTTTCATGGGAGATCTCTGAGGAATACCGGCCGGAGCGCAGACCGGGGGGCGGCCCCCGGATTGTGGATTCGCTGGATTACCGTTTTCTCTGGACCGGGGCGAACCGTGAACTGATTTCCGAGCGCACGATTACCTTGCAGTGGCGGCCGTTGAAGTATCATCAGTTCGAAAGCGGTGATATCATCGTGCTGGGTATCGCGCGCCAGCCGGTGACGGATATCCTCCCCGGTATTAATGCCGTGCTTTGGCTGAATGCGGACAGAACGACGCGCTGGATGAAATACTACCACCAGCCGGATGAAATCAATTTTTGGCCGGACGGAGAACTGGTCTGCACTCCCGACCAGCGCGTCTTCGTCTTTTCCAATCCTCGCTTAGGCGAAAATAACGCAAGCTTTCATATCGTCGAGCTGAGCGCGGCTGACGGCGCATTGTTGAATTCGCACGGCTTCGAAAAAGAGCGCCTGCGCTTCAGCGATTATCTTGCGCTGCCCGAAAATGAATTCGTGATCTGCGGTTCGGTCTTTCAGATGCTCCCCGACAACAGAACTGTTGATTTGCGCCGCAACGATTTCTGGCTCATGAAGCTGCGGCTTCCGTAATCCCCATTCGTCCCTTGTCCGCCGTGTTGGCTGCTTGCAGCCGACCGGCAATCCAATCCTATCACCGGCTACTGGCGGGGTACGGATCTTCCTGTGCCCTACACTGTCACAGATAGAATGACGGGATCCGCTTACTGTCATTCCGGAAACTCGCGCAAATTTACTAGCCCACACCCTCCGTGGTGTGCGAATAAAGCGAATTATCCG
>JAHIZR010000142.1 GCA_018814465.1 bacterium
TCCGTTCAATCCGTCGACGACGATTTCCTTCGATGTGCCAACCCCGGCGGATGTCAGTATTGCAGTCTACGATATTACAGGTCGTGAAGTCGCCGAGTTAATCAATAGTTCCTTCGGCGCAGGACGGCATCAGCTTAGCTGGAGTTGTCCGGAATGCGCCGCGGGAGTCTATCTGGTCACGATGACGAGCGGCGAGTATCGAGCCGTAACTAAAGCACTTTTCGTAAAGTAAAACCTCTTTTAGGAGCCAGCGATTGCGCAAGATCATCATTATCGGAGCCGATGGACAGTTGGGTACCGATCTGATGATCGAGCTTGAAAAACGAAACGATCTGCAAAGTGTCGGATCGACAATCGCCGATCTGGATGTCACGGATTTCGAGGGAGTTCGCAAACGGCTGACGGCGGAAGCTCCCGATATTGTCGTGAATACCGCCGCCTATCACCGGGTGGATGAAGTGGAAACGAATGCCGCGAAGGCCTTTCTGGTCAACGTCGAAGCGGTTTTTAATATGGCGAAGGTCTGCGGCGAGTTGAACTGCGCGTTGGCGCATTTCTCCACCGATTACGTTTTCGGCGGACCGCCGGAAGAGATGCCATACATCGAATCGGATTGCCCGCGACCTGAAAGCATCTACGCAGTCTCGAGGCTGGCCGGGGAATATGTCATCGAGCCGTATTGCGAGAAGCATTTCGTGATTCGAAGCTGCGGCCTGTACGGTCATGCCGGACCGATGGGCAAGAGCAGTAATTTCGTGGAAACAATGCTGAAGCTGGCACAGAGCGGGAAACCGATCCGCGTCGTGAACGATCAGCGCTGCACGCCGACCTTCACCAGACACTTGGCGCAGAAAGTCATCGAGCTTGTCACGAGCGACAAGTACGGACTCTTCCACATGACCAATACCGGCGACTGCACATGGTACGAATTCGCGAAAAAAATATTTGAACTTGCCGGAGTGGAAGCGGATTTGTCGCCCTGCACGACAGCCGAATACCCGACACCGGCGAAACGCCCGGCTTATTCGGTGCTTGACAATATGGCGCTGCGCAATCACGGCTTCGCCGATCTGCCGCACTGGCACGACGCACTGGCCGAATATCTCCGGGACCGAAAAACAAAATAAAACTCATTCACAGATAGAAACCCAACCATGCTGTTAGGAATTTTACTTGTTATCCAAGTGCTGATCTCGATCTTCTTAGTGATCGTGATCCTGCTGCAAAGCTCAAAGGGCGGCGGACTGGCCGGTATCGCCGGCGGACTGACGTCATCCACCGTTTTCGGCGGACGAGGCGCAGCCAACTTTTTAACTAAAGCGACAACGGTGCTCGCGACGCTGTTTTTCATCAATTGTCTGGGCATGGCGGCGCTGACCGCCCATACGGACGAAGCGGCGATGTCGGTCACACAGCAGGCTGTACGCTCGGAAACGGCGACTAGCCCGGTGCCGCAAATCCCCGGCGGCCAGACCATCAACACGGAAACGGCTCCCGCACAAGGAACTCCGGCTCCTGCGACCACTACGGCTGAACAACCGGCAACCCAACCCACAGAGACGGAGCCTCCCGCGGAATCGTCAGGCGGCGGGAATTAGCAGAAAAAACTCGCATTCAATCGAGTAATTTGCTATATTCACACCCGTCGAATGATTGATCCGGCAGTGAATCGCGGATGCTGATTCTTGCCTCGATGCCCGAGTGGTGAAATTGGTAGACACACTATCTTGAGGGGGTAGCGCTCACAAGGCGTGCCGGTTCGAATCCGGCCTCGGGCACCAATTGTTTCTGCAACCCTGCGCTCATTCTGCGCAGGGTTTTTCGCTCTGCCGTACGTTAATAACACAGAACTATTTGCTTTCGATATAGTAACGCTTAGCTGTTGAAGAGATTTCTATTATGAACCTAATACGCAGCATCACCGGCAACGGCGGCGGTCACGGCTTCGGGACTGCTCCTGTCTTTCTGGCGGCGATCAGCACGATCCTCGGCGCGATCTTATTCCTGCGCTTCGGCTATGCGGTCGGCAATGTCGGCTTGGCCGGAGCCGTAGCGATTGTGCTGCTCGGCCATGCAATCACGATTCCCACCGGATTGGCTGTCGCTGAAATTGCCACTAACCTGAAAGTGGAAGGCGGCGGCGAGTATTATATCGTCAGCCGTTCTTTCGGCCAGACCGTCGGCGGCGCGATCGGGATTTCGCTTTATTTTTCGCAGGCGATTTCCATTGCATTCTACTTAATTGCGTTCGCTGAAGCGTTTCGACCGTTGTTCCCGTGGATTCAGGCGCAGTGGGGATTTATTCCGGACGTGCGCATGGTCTCCGTGCCGGCGGCGATCCTGCTGTCAATTCTGATTATCAAGAAGGGGGCGAATCTTGGTGTAACCGCGCTGTGGGCTGTCGTGGCGATTCTGGCGGTAGCGCTCGGCATGTTCTTTTTAGGCCGACCGACCATCAATGCTCCCACGGATTTGCCGCTAATGGAATATGTCGAAGATCATAGAAGCTTCTTTCTGGTGTTCGCGATTATCTTTCCGGCGTTCACCGGCATGACCGCGGGCGTGGGGTTGTCCGGCGATCTGCGCAATCCAAGGCGGTCGATTCCGCTGGGAACGATTACCGCCACATTGGTCGGTTTGATTGTCTATATCTTTATCGTAGTGAAACTGGCAGCCAGCGCATCTGCCGAAGAACTCGCCACCGATCAATTCGTGATGAGCCAAATCGCGGTTTGGGGACCGATTATTCCGATCGGATTAGCGGCGGCAACGATTTCTTCCGCCATCGGTTCGATTATGGTCGCGCCGCGCACGCTGCAAGCGCTGTCCGGGGATGGAATCCTGCCGGTGAAACTGTGGAATCAAACGCTCGCCGCGGGAAAGGGCGATTCCAACGAACCGGTTAACGCGACGATTTTTACGTCGCTGATCGTGCTGGCATTCGTTTCACTGGGGAATGTCGACTTCGTGGCACAGATCATCAGTATGTTCTTCATGATTACTTACGGCGCGCTGTGCTTGATCAGCTTTTTGGAGCATTTCGCGGGCAATCCCTCCTATCGCCCCACTTTTCGCACAAGATGGTACCTGTCCTTCATCGGCGCGGCGGCATCCTTTATCATCATGTTCCAGATGAGTCCGGGCTATGCGGCGCTGGCGGTGCTGGCGATGATCCTGATTTATCTCGGTCTGAAACGGACTCGACAGGGAGAACGAGACCTGACAGCAGTGATAAAAGGTGTGCTGTTTCAGATGACCCGGCAATTGCAAGTCGCTATTCAGAAGAAGAGCGCCGCCGTGGATATGAATAACTGGCGGCCTTCGTTCATCGCGATCTCGCGACATTCGCTGGAACGCATCTCCACCTTCGATTTACTGCGCTGGATTTCACACTGGTATGGTTTCGGAACTTATATTCACTTCATCGAAGGACAGCTTTCCGTTGACAGCGTGAAAAATGCATCCACTGTTCTGAAACGGCTGATCTCGCAGACGCAAGCCAGCGAAGCCAGCGTTTATGTCGATACGACGATCTCGCCGGACTTCAAGTCGGCGGTCAGTCAGATCGTGCAGATTCCGGGTGTGTCAGGGATGGAGAACAACAGCATTCTCTTCGGTTATGACAGCGAGCACGAGGAAGACATCGAAGATATCGTGGAAAGCTGCAAGTCCGCCGCGTTCGTGGGCTATAATGTCTGCGTTTTGCGCACATCGGACCGGCACTTCGGCTATCGCAGCAGTATTCATATCTGGCTGACGGAGGGTGATCTCCGCAATGCCGCTTTGATGATTATTCTCGCCTATATCATCGCCGGACATAAAGACTGGAAGGGCTGCGAGATCAAGCTGTTCGCCGCGTTTCATCATACCGAGGTCGCCAAGCAGGTGCGCCGACTGAATCAGCTTGTGTCGGAAGGACGGATTCCAATTTCGGTCAAGAACGTGCAGCGCGTCCCCTACAGCGAGGAAGAACCGATTGATCAATTGGTGCTGGAACATTCCGAAATGGCCGACTTGGTAATCGCGGGACTTTCGCTGAAGAAAATGATTCGGGACAAAGGGCGTTTCCTGAAGCATTTCACCGGCAATCAGGATGTATTGTTCGTGCGCGCGGGACAGGACATTTTGATCGCTCCCAAGGAAGCACGCGAACCATCAGCGCAGCCGGAGCCGGAAGCGCCTGCGACCATGAAGGATGATGATAACTATACGGAAGAGAATAGTGTTAACCCGCCGGGGCAGGATTGAGCCTTAGTTTTTCGATTGCTTCATTACAATAGCTGCAAGAGGACGTATTTATACTGCGTCCTCTTTTTCTTCTGCATAAATAGCAATTAGTGTATTATCGGACACTAAACCTATAATATATTATCGCTTATTAATCATGCTCGACACAAACGATAAAAACCTGTACTGACCCAATGATTGTTGTAAACGCTAATATCATGGCTTATCTTATTAGTTACGTCTAAGTATCCTTAGCGACTTGGTTTATCAGGCAGAGAATTATCATGAAAGATTCATTCGCGCGATTCTTATTAATCCCGTTATTAACGGTACTCATTTCAGTAATAATCTTCACCCAGACTGCAAAGGCGGCGCCCACTTTTTCCATGATACAAATTACCGGAGTTAATAATCCCCGGAATGTTCATGCCGCGGACATGAACGGCGACGGTGTCAAGGATATTATCGGCACTGCGTATGGTACGGCTGATATTTACTGGTGGGAATATGTTGCAGCCACCAATTCCTTTACGCCGCACCTTGTCGCTGATTTGTTCACTGGCTCATATGCTGTTTATGGTGCTGATTTGGATGGCGACGAAGACATGGATATCATTGCTACCAGCGCGAACTCGCCGGGAGCGATTCGCTGGTGGGAAAACCTCGATGATGGGACTTCTTTTATAGAGCATTCAATCACAGAGGCTTTCAGCGGCGCCTCATCAGTACAGGTGATGGATATAGATGGGGATGAGGATTTGGATGTGCTTGCGTCAGCTTACGACGCGGATGATATTGCCTGGTGGGAGAATGACGGCAGCCAGAACTTCAGCGCGCATACGATTACCGGCAGCTTCGACGGTGCCCGGGGCGCCTTTGCGATAGATTTAGATGATGATGGCGATATGGATGTACTTGGCGCGGCTGAATATGCCGACGATATCGCCTGGTGGGAAAACGACGGCAGCCA
>JAHIZR010000015.1 GCA_018814465.1 bacterium
ATCAGTCTCGCTTGACTTTTTGCGGCAACAGCAAGCTGATGCTTTGTTTCCGCAATCCGAACGCTATAAAGCATGAAGAGAATCGATAAGGCAACGCTCGTGCAGGCGCCGGCCAGCACTAACACTGTCAGCACTAAGCTTTTCCTCGCACTGCGTTTTTCATCGCCGTTCAGTTTCATCGTCTGCGTCTTTACCTGGTTTGTAATCCACAATCAGGTTCTCTTTCCCATCCGATTGGATTCTCGCCTGCCGATCGATTTCCGGCATTTCTGCCCGAATCCCGTTGATATCAACTACGGTTCCGGCGCTCATGCGTTCGGTAATAACGACCATCCCCTCCTCAGTTGGTGTCTGTTCCTGCAATCTCGAGCGAAGTTTCTTGTTTTCGTTCTCTTTCTGCTTCATTAGTAGTCTTGTGGGTACTATTGACTCGAGCAGTTTTCGATAGATAGCAGCCTGTTCACGAGATTTCCGATCCTGGCCAAGCCTGAATTTGGATAAAAGGTTCATCAAAACAACTTGGATATTGCCATCATTTACTTTTTTCATTATTTCTGAACCGAAAACGGTCTCGATCTGGGCTAGATTAGCACAGGCCTTAGCGATGAAAGCTTCATTTTCGCGAATTCTTTCAGCAAAGTAATCGTTCATGCCGACGCAAATCGTCGAGAGAATCTGAGTTTCATCAGCTCCAATCCGGGCGAAAGTGGCTTGTTTCTGGGCTAATACCTTCCCTCCGATTACAGTGTCGGCCGTGACGGTCTTTCCCTGCAGATGGGAGTGCTTTGCCGTGCCCTTGATAATCAGCTGATCCCGTGCCACAAGCTTGGAATTGCTGACATCCCGCTGGGCGATCACGTTTCTTTCACTGTGGATATTGGAGTCGTCTATCTGCCCCGTGACCGTCACATCATCGGATGCATTGATTGTTGTATTCGCTTCAACATTGCCGGTAATATAAACTTCACTATCGGTGAGTATCTTGCTGCCCATGCAAAGATTTCCGATAACCTCAACGGCTCCGGAACTGGCAATATCAACGACGCAATTCCCGTCGATCTTTTGTACCGGATTCACCTTGACATTGATTGTATGCGGAATCTCTTTCACGCCTTGAAGTGTTTTAACCGTGCGCATCTTGCGGCTGATGACGACAACACCCTCAAGATCCGCTATCGCTTCATAACCGTCCAGTGAAAGCACACAGCCGCTCTGAGGAATCAGCTTAATATCAATCCCCTTACGCGCCGGGAGTTCCTCGCCGAACACATTCTTGCCGAACTGACTTCCCGCGATGGCAGGTTGAATCCGGCAAAGAATATCGCCCTTACTGACTCGCCGCGAGGAGTAGTAGGTGTCGGCATTGCCGGGTTCCACGACCGCGGGGAAATAGAATTCAACTCGTGCATCTTCCCCGACAGAAGGGAAAATACCTAAGGCAAAAATGATGTCTTTAATCGGGATTTTCGCCTCGATAACTTCTTTAAGCTTCCTGTGAACGATATCCCAATCAATCAGATCAGACGACACCTTCGAATTATTCAGTGTGCTCAAAACACGATCAAGCATGATCGGCTTCTCAAACTGATCAAGGTAGAAGAGATCAAGCAGGGCTGTCATGTTCGCATAGCGCGTGCCTTCCGGTGCGACAGCATCTCTGAAATGAATCTTGGGATTCCCCTTTTTTGCAGCCTGCCGCGTAATACGGACGATCACATCGACGAACTCCTCCGATCGATCCTTGCGCAGAATTCCGTTAAAGATTAAATGACTTTCATCAACGGCAAACTGCTGCGCGAGTCCGTTTTTTATACGGCGCAGGTGCATCAATAATGCTTCCTGATTGAGCAGTTCCGCCGCTTCGATGCGGAATCTCACATTCCAGCTGCCGAAGGCTTGCGATACTACTTGAAAATCTGTATGAACGGAATCAGTCATGCTCTTTATCAGTATATTACTCGAGACAAGTTTACATCATCACTGCTTGGAAGAACGACTTGGTCTTTTCCTCAATACCTTCCTTCTGCGCGATGATTTCACGCACTGCGTCTTCAGAAAGACCAAGCGGCTCCCACAGATCACGATAGAGCGGAGGAACGATCAGCTTGTCACTCGCCGCGCGAAAGGCAAAGTGACTAGCCGCATCCGCCAGCGACAAAATATAGGTCAGTTCCTTTTCGCTCGTGGCGCTGTCAGGTTCATGATGGAATCGAATCGCCGTGCTGTAGCTTTTCGGAAGCTTCCAATTCTCAACCAAACGCGATCCGACTTCCCCATGATGAAACCCAAAAACTTCTCTTTCCGCCTTCCAAAGATAGAGTTTCTGTGTATATGCAATCTCCAAGGTTTGCTTAAACTGCTCGGTCATCATCTGGATCATAATCGCTCGGCCTACATCGTGAAGAACCCCCAGTGTGAATACGACCTCCGGCTTCTGATTGTGCAGTCGGCGGGCAATGGCCTCAGCAAACAGCGCGCAGCTCAAGGAATGCTCCCACATTCGCTTGGCATCGAAAACCTCGTCATCGGACCAGACACCCTTGATTACTTCCGCTGATATCGCGAGCGATTGAACGGCTTCAAAACCGATTAAGATGATCGCGTCACGAACCGTGTAAATTTCTTCCGGCATGCCATAGAACGCTGAATTAGCGATTCTCAGTAAGCGCGAGGTCAAGGCGTTATCCGATTCGATCACGGCGCCCAACTGTGCGACAGACTCCTGCTCACTGCCTGTAATGCGGAGAACTTGAGCAATTGTCAAGGGCACCGAAGGCAGATTGGTCATACGGGCGATCAGATCATCCGCATTCGCCGGCAACTTGCTTTCATCATTCGCTGGCAACGTAATAGCCCTCCGTGTCGATGTTTTTGCTTGTTATCCCGGGGAACTGCTCTTCAATGGAAGCGATTGTATTACGGTATTTTCTCATTTCGTCGGCAAGCTTCCTGTTTTCCTTGACAAGATCGCCGTATTCCAATCCTTGCTTGATGGCTACCAGTAAATCAGCGTCGTTCCAAGGCTTCGCGAGCAGACGGTACGCTTCTCCTTCGTTGACAGCGCGTAACGCCAGTTCCGTATCAAGACATCCAGTCAGCATGATTCGAACTGTCTCCGGCCATTGCTCCCGGATATACCGGAGCACCTGGATTCCGCGGGGTCCCGGCATCTGCTCGTCGCAGATAATCAAATCGGCGGGCTTCTCACGCAGCATCTCGATCGCTTGTCTGCCGTCTGAAGCATTGTCGACGGTATAATTTCCCCAATGAAGCAGGCGCTTCAACGAAGCAATCACATTGGGATCATCATCCACAAGAAGGATTCGATGCGGTTTGACTTCCGTATTCGTTTTCATTTGTTGCCTGTTTGTTTTTCCGGCTCTATTCGTTCTTTCCCGGATTCAGAACTCCTTACAGCGGAATCAAGCGGACCGACTGCTTCGACAAATGCCAGGAGCGCGCTTCCGGTTAATGGTACCCTATCTATTGGAATATAGATTAAGTTGTACGATCTGTTCCCGAGCTCGAACGTTATTGTTGATTGCCGTTTGTTCCGGACTAATACTCTTAACTCTGACATATTTCCCTTGCTGAAGATACTTAGAATATCCCGCCCGAGCAGAACGGAACCCGCCCCGGGAAATAAATCGGAACACTGCCGGTTTGCTAAGGCTATCATACCGTTCTCATCGATTCCAATCAGAGGTATCGGCGTATGTTCGATAATAAACTTGGACAGCAGATAGCTTCGGTCTTTTAAAAGCAGATCGCGCGAGCGCTTTGCCACTTCCGCTTCGAGATGTTCATTCAGCTCTTTTAGCTCTCGATTGGTTTTGAGCAGCTCTGTACTCAACTCACGATTGCTTTTCATCAACTGCCAATGTTCCAGAGACTGCTTTATTGTGAGCTTGAGTTCGTCATCGTTCCATGGCTTCGCGATGAAGCGAAAAATCTCCCCGGTGTTGATCGCGTCAATGATAGCGCTGATATCAGCATAGCCGCTGAGAATGATCCGTACGGAATCAGGCTGTAGCTCCTTGGCCCGCTGTAAGAATGCTACCCCTGTCATCCCCGGCATGCGATAGTCGGAGATCATCACGGCGGGTTCGATGGATTTCAGACTTTCCAATGCGTCGCTCGGATCGGAGGCAACATGAACACGATACGGTTCCCCATGCAGCATTCGCCGCAGAGCCGTCAAGACATTCGGTTCATCATCGACAATCAGAATATCATGAGGAGTATTACTCATCTTGAGTCTGTGAGATCGGCAATTCGATGCGGAATTCAGCGCCTTCACCCGGTTTGTTCGCTGCCAGAATCTTACCGCCATGTTTTTCAATAATACTGTACACGATACTCAAACCCAGTCCGGTCCCCTTTCCGACTTCCTTTGTCGTGACGAACGGATCAAATATGCGCGGAAGCAGCTCCTCAGGAATGCCTGTGCCCGTGTCGGCGAAGCGCAGAACCGCCAGCCCGTTCTCATACGTGGTCGTGATAAATACTTCGCCTTTCTCCGATATCGCTTGCCCGGCATTGATTAAGAGATTGACGAATACTTGTGTAAGCTGCTGTGGATAACAGTCGACTTTGGGCAGTTCACCGAATTGTCTGTGCAGAGTTACATGGTATTTAAGTTCGTTCCAAACGATATTCAAGGCGGCTTCGATACAATCGTGGATGTCGACAGCCTCTCGTTTCGCTTCGTCCGCTCTGGAGAATCCTTTCAGATCGTTGACGATCTTCCGAATTCTAACAACACCCTCCAAAGACTGCGGAAGCAATTGTGAGATGTCACTCAGCACATACTCAAGATCTGTCTCTTGCGCTATCTGCTTCATATCCGTCCAGACCGAAAAAATTTCTTCCGCTGAAGAGGAATCGGGCAGTGTTTGGAGTCTGCGCAGCAAATCGGCGATACTGATCATATAGCGTTCAAGCGCTTGTAGGTTGCTCTGGATATAGGCTATCGGATTATTGATCTCATGCGCGACTCCAGCGGCAAGCTGCCCAATCGAAGCCAGCTTCTCTTGCTGCAGAAGCATCTCCTGGGCGCGTTTCAGATCGAGTTCCGTCTGTTCCAGCTTGTTCTGAAGGGGAATTAAAGGTTGGGACGACTGGTAATCGCTCCGTGAAGCTTGCTTGATTTCGCTTGATTTCATATAGGTGATTCTAACTCGGTTTACCGCTAAGATTGTTTTTTCACATTCATGTGATTTGTCCATTCATGGCCGATTGGGACGGGAATGAGCTGCAATGCATTCGTTTTGAACCGCGCGAAAACCATGCCACGGATTCGTTACCCAAAGAAGCAAGTTCAAGTTCTATTGAGGTTTGTATATTGCCTAAATACGGTCATATCGAAACAGTAAACAACAAGTCAAGAGCAGGTCGGAAACGATATGTGTATGACCCAGCAATTTGCAGAGCTGTTCTCTGCCGTGAGGAGAGCACCTCTGATGAGGCGAGATGACTCAACAAAAAGGACTCCTGATAGGAGTCCAACGCGCATTAAACCGAACGCAGAAATTAACGGGCTACACCAATCAGGTGGCCCGTTTTCTTCTTGCTCGAACGTATTCTGTAACAAGCTTATCATCAGGTTCATGGATGCGTGGAACTATGCCATAAAAAGGGTCAGCATTAACATCTAATTCTTTGTTTATTAGTAGTTCTTGAGAGAGTCAAATCGGTGTTTCGGTCCTGAGAGAACTAAAATAATCAGTTTAGACCTTTTCTATCATCCCTACCGATTCATCTGCCGCCAAAGGGGGTACTCCAAGCACCACCATGTGTCGCCAGACTTGTCTCTTTTGCGCGGATTAGCTGTTTCCGCGTTTCAAGTGCTGTAGCATCACGAATTAGCCCAGAGGATTAACGGTCAAATTGTATCAGAAACCGGGTCAACTCGCCGGGAATGCTCTCAAAGGAAAACTCGAAACCGTGACGGGAGAGTATCTCATGGACAAGCGTCAAGCCGATTCCTTGACCGTTCTTCTTCGTGCTGAAGAAGGGAGTAAAAATCCGCGCCTTGACTTCTTCAGAAAGGCCTGGCCCGTCATCTTCAATCGCCAAGCATCGCTTTCCGTACTTCCTGAACAACTCAACTCTGATGAGTCCGTTTCGGTCAATTGCCTCCATCGCATTCTTCAGCAGATTCATCAGTACCTGCTCGAATTGAGCGATATCCAGCGAGACTTTTCCGTAGTTTTCCTCAATAGCCGTCTCGAAACGAATATTCCGCTCACTGCAGTCCGGTTGAATCAGATAGAGAATTCGTTTGATTAACTCTTCGATATCCGCCCGGCTGCGGGAAGGATTAGGCAGCCTGACCACGTCCGCATAGCCGCGCATGAATCTGTCAAGATACTGCGTCCGCTTCACGGCAACCGAAACGGCGGTCTGAAATTCCGCCCGGTCCTCGGCACTCAGCTGATCTGCATACGTCAGGGTGGACTGGAGAATCGATTGAGTGGCGCCCACCGTACTGCTTACTTCATGCGAAAAGATCCTGATGAGCGTCTCGTAAGCCTCCTTCTCCGATTTCCAGATTTCTTTGGTAAGTTCGACGAGAAGATAAAAGCTTCTGAGAAAACCGCTATCATAGAACTGCGAATGGGTGCATTTGATCCGGCGTCCTCCGCTTAGACCCAGCACAGCAGTATCGTCGATATCCAGACTGTTGAGCCCTGCAGCCAGCGATGTAGGCAGATCTCCCAGTCTGAACCCTCTGACATCCGCCTCACGCAGGTTCAAAAATTCAAGCGCCGCTGGATTGATCATATCGACTTCGCGGCTGATGTCCAAGGTGATCAAACCAGAGGGTGAAACCTTCATGATTTTCTCAAGAAACAGCTGCTGTTCCTCGGACCTCAGCCGCTCGTTGCGCAATCTGCGGATCATCTCATTGTACAGCCTGACAAGTTTGTTCAGATCCGATGAAGCCACTTCACCGAAGGTATGAGTGAAATCCTGTTCCTTGATGAATTCCGATCCGGTCGCCAGCAGTGTCAGATGCAGCCGGTAGCCGCGAATCAAATATATGCCGGCAAACATCGACGCCGCAACGAGTATCTCCAACAGGATAATCCACAACCGGAAATGCTCCATGAGCACGAAAATCCCGGCGGCCAGGATCATAACATGCAGAACGATCAAGTAGGTGAGTACTCGTGAATGCAGCGTCATGGAGTCATGCCATGCTTTTCAAGTTTGCGGTAGAG
>JAHIZR010000143.1 GCA_018814465.1 bacterium
CAAACACGTAAGCCGCGCTTCTGCGCGAGCTGCTAATCGCGCGAATATCCGCATTGCACAACAGCTCGAAATCCCATGTTCGGCCGCCGTCGTTGGTGCGATGGATTCTCCCGGAAGCATTATTGACATCGCCGCCGCCTGCAAAACCGACGGTGGCGGAAATCATTTTCACTGCGTGCAGCGGATCAATTGTAGTGAGCGTCCGTTCCGACCAGGTCGTGCCGCCGTCTTCGGTATAGCGTACCCAGCCGTCGCCGATTTCGGTTTCGCCGCAAGCCAGCCCGTGCAGACCGTCGGGAGCGAAACTTAAATCTCTGACGCCAGTGGGATCAGCCGTGGGGAAGGCTTCCCAAGTTACGCCGTTATCTTCACTGATAATAAAATGAGAGCCGGCGGCAATGATTCGCGCGCCGACCACTTCCACATCATCAATCCATGATCCGAAGAAGTTGTAATCCAGCGTATCCCAAAGTGTCGTTTGGATGTGCTGCCGATAGATTCTTCCGTCCAGTCCGGCGAAAGCAACCGCTGAATTATGTTCCGATGACGCGACTTCCGTAATCCACCGGTTCATACTCAATTGGGGAAAAGTCCAGAGCGACATCGCACCGCCGATATCTCGAATCAGCCGCACATGCCCCAGTTCCGCGTCTCCATTAACCACCGCCAGAAACAGTGAATCCCCTTCGCTCGCGGTTGTCGTTGTATATCGCAAGCCGATGCCGTA
Source organism: bacterium (assembly GCA_018814465.1). Taxonomy (GTDB): domain Bacteria; phylum Electryoneota; class RPQS01; order RPQS01; family RPQS01; genus JAHIZR01. The sequence continues at coordinate 728 of JAHIZR010000143.1, forward strand.
AATATAGGCCGGACTGCGGACAGCCTCCCATGTTAGATTAACTGCCGGAGGAGGAGCAAGATCAAGATTCGACCAGCTTTCGCCATACGTTACTGTTCGGAAGACCGTATGCAGCATAGCCAGGTAGCCTCGACCGGATTTTGAGAAGACCAATTCCACCGGATAGGCTGAAAATAAGTCGGGCCGGTTCGCCGCCGCATCGAATAGCGTATCAATGAACACCCACTGCTCATCGAGCGCGGCGCCGGCGGCCGGAATATAAAACTCGGGCATCGGATCAGGTTTTTGCGGCGGAAAGCTTTCGGGCGCGGCCGCAGCGGAGACCGCACAAGCGAGAAGCAGCGACAAAAAGACAGTGTGCGTTCGATCTGTCATGGTGGAGTAAATTATAAGGTAAAAAGGGTGTGCAGGAATGAGGGCGGAAAGATCGCGATCCTACATCTTATAAGCAGGTTTTCGCGGCTGCGAGCGAAAATAGACAAAGACCGCGGCTGCCAGCCAACCGACATCCTCGGCAATTCTCCTCCAGCCTACCATGTGAGCCTTGGCTTGGGCAACCGGTGACGAACCGAAACAGCCGCAATCAATATTCAGTCCGCGCAGTACGGCTTGCAGGATCAGCACGGTAAACAGCGCCATCAGGGCCATCGCCACGAAGCTGGAAGCTCGTTTATAGCGCTCTATCAACAAGCCAATGGCTACGACCACTTCCAGCGAAGGCATGAACATGGCAACCGCATAAACATAATTTTGCCCGATAACGGGAAACGAGACCCGGTAGTTTGTAATGGCTTTAGCAAACTCCGCCGGGTCGATAATTTTCGGGTAAGCGGCATACAGAAACAAGCCTGCCAACGCAAGCCTGCAGACCCACTCAAGCCGGGTCCAGATTTGGCTTTTAACATCATTTTGCATGAACATAAAATCTAATCATAATTTTTCACAAAGTCAAGGTAAAGTTCAGACAATATCAGCAGTTTACGCAAGAAATATGAAGCAAAAAAGGCAAGACTCTGGGCCTTGCCTTCTGCATTCAACAACGTGTGTCCGGCGCGATCATTTTATTTATTCTGAAGTGTTAAAAAAGGAAGCTGTTCAAGCTAATTCCTCGTCTACTCCCCGTCCCTTGCTTCATCGCCTTTGGCAACGAAGTCTGACTCCAGGCACCACTCTTCCCAGCCGCCTACATACACACAGATTCTCCGCCAGCCGTTCGACAGGGCATACTCGGCTAAATCGTGAGAAATATGACAATCTCCGCCATCACAATAGAATACGATAATCTGGTCTTTCGGAATAGCGTTCAGTTTTGCGATATGATCCGCCAGCTCTTCAAAAGGAATATTGAGCGCTCCCGGAATGTGTCCCTCGGCATACAGCTCCGGATCGCGTGAATCGATAAAATGAATATTTTCCCGTTTCCGCTTGCTGTACAGCCCCATCGTGGTTGTATAGTCGATCGCGTAGGGCTGATCAGCCGGAGCAAAGGCTTCATTGGGCGAGATTCGCGTCGGAGCGGCAATCGCACCCTTCGGTTCAATCAGTTTGATCGGCTCCGGAAAACCCCAGAATGAAACAGGATTCTCTTGAAAGACGCGCGCTCCGAGGCTTAACAATACGGCCAGAACAAAAATCATAATAACTTGTTTAAACATATATTGCCTTAATCACTACACACTATCTTTGATTTTCGGGGTATTGTCCGACCTGCTCAATCGCGGAAATTAAAAAGACGAAAGCTTCTTCGGGGGTATCGCAAACTTGGAAGAGATTCAGGTCCTCTTCCGAAACAACTCCCCATTCGACGAGTTTTTCGAAATTGATAATCTGTTCCCAGAATTCGCTGCCATACAGCACGACGGGCAGGTTTCTGCTGATCTTTCTTGTTTGGAGGAGGGTCAGTACTTCGAACATTTCATCCATTGTTCCGAACCCACCGGGGAAAACAGCTAAGGCTCGCGCCAGATAGATAAACCAGTACTTTCTCATGAAAAAGTAATGGAATTCGAAGGTTAGCTTGGGGTCCAGGTAGCGATTGATCCCCTGCTCATATGGCAGACTGATTGACAGTCCGATATTCTTGCCGCCGACTTTGTGAGCCCCGCGATTAGCCGCCTCCATCATTCCCGGTCCCGCACCGGAGCAAATGCAGTGACGGTCGCGCGGATCGGGCATTTTCTGGTAATACTCGCTCAACATAGAAGATAGTTCCACGGCGTCGTCATAATATTGCGCGAGCCGTCTGGCATTTCGCAACCTGCGCTCGATTTCCCGTTTGGTCAGGTCTTCGCGCTGCTCGAACTTTCTTGAAAGCTGTTTGTACTGGCTTTCTAATTCATCGGTGCCAATGGAGCGCGCTGAACCGAAGAACACAATAGTGCTGCGTATCTTATTCAGCCTTAGCCTTGATTGCGGTTCGAGGTATTCGGCCAGCATGCGCAGTGTTCGCGCATGCGCGCTATGAACGAACCTCGTGTTATCATAGGCTTTGGGGTAGAATTCTCTGGTATCATCTACGATCAATATATATCTTCTCTTTCTCGGTCATCTTCATGGCCGCTTATTTAATATAGTCTTCGGTAATCCCGCCATTTCTTGCTGCGACGAGACTGCTCCGAGTGGGACGGGCAGGAGCAATCATAATGCGCGCTGCTCAAGTTTCCTCGCCAGCACAATTACATTCCCCTCCGGATCGGCGAAATAGGCCGCTTCGTCGCCCCAGTCTTTGGTTTGCAGTTCGGCAAGTTGTTTGGCTCCCGCCGTTGTCAGTCGTTCGCTATCGCGTTCCAGATCATCGCTGTGGAAATATAGTTCGATTCCGCTCAGCGCGCCTTTCGGGATTGCGAACGGAACCTGTCCCGTATTCTTTCCGAACGATTCCCGTTCATAGAGTCCCAGCCGCATTCCGTCCGGCAGTTCAAACTCGGCATAGACAAGCGTGTCCACTGTCTGCCGCCATCCGAAGGCTTGGGCATAAAACTTCACAGCCCTCGGAGATCG
>JAHIZR010000144.1 GCA_018814465.1 bacterium
TGCAAGCTAACTGTCATTTTTTAACCGCCGAGGCGCCCGTCCCCGGGTGCCCGGAATCTTAACCGCCGAACCGGTCGCTCACGCGCCGAGCAGGATCGCTTAACTCGCGCCGAGCCGAGTCGCTCACGCGCCGAGCCGGTCTAAGCACAGTGGACTTTGTCGAAAGCGATTCATCGAAAGTGCGCATCCCGGCCGGAATTATTGCAAACTAACTGTGATTCTTTACCTGTTCGGTCATGTTTAGAAAAAACAGGTGGATTGACTGGACATTTATAAATGAGTTTAGTATATTCGCCTGCGGAACGGAACCGGAAACGGGACGTTCAACAAATATCATCATTCAATATTTTTTGTTCACATAATCAGTAAGGACGATTCTCATGGCAATGAAAATCACTGACGATTGCACCTCCTGCGGTGCCTGCGAACCCGAATGCCCGGTGGAAGCAATCACTGAAGGCGACGAGTTTTACGTCATCGATCCCAACACTTGTGTCGAATGCGTAGGTCATCATGACTCCCCGGCTTGCGTGGATGTCTGCCCCGTAGACGCGATCGTCAAAGCATAAGTTACTCTGAATCCAGGAAATGAAACCGCCGTCCTCGTTGGACGGCGGTTTCGTATTATCTGGTTTTCCCTATTCACAGGAAGAAAACAAAGGGGCATACAGTTTGTCATTCCGGAAATTCATCCAGTCTTCGCAGATGAATTATCCGGAATGTCGTTTCTCGTTTCATATTTCCGCCTTCATCCCTCATCCCTCCGCCCTCATCCCTACTTAATGAGCACCATCTTCCTCGTTTCAACAAATTCCCCGGCCATCAGCGTATAGAAATAACTCCCCGACGAGAACCGCGAACCGTCGAACGTCACCACATGCACCCCTGGCTGCATCTGTCCTTCCACTAACGTCTCAATCCTCTGTCCCGCCACATTATAAACCGCCAGCGACACATCACTCATAACCGGCAGCTCAAACCGAATCGTTGCCGTCGGGTTAAAGGGATTCGGATAAGAACAAACCGAGTATGACAGCGCTTGAGCGGGACCGCGGTTTGCACTGCTTGGCACCGTGTAGTTGACTTCAAGAAACGGTCTCAATGTCTCATTAGTCGCCTCCTTTGAATAGCATTTCGTGAACTTGTTATTTGCCGGACACTGTAGCACCAATCCGAAGTTGTCAATATCGTCGTTCACCCAAGTCGCGACCAAATCGCTGATATCGATACAGTGAGTACCGTTCGCGCTGAATACATAGATCGCCCACACTTGAGAATCGTGCGAAATATGGACATCACCGGGCCAACTGCTTTCGCTCCAGTCCTCGGTAATCGCATAGATCTGCACATTCGTCGGATCCCCTGAAGGACAACCATAGAAGCGATTCAGATTCAGGGTCGCCCCGTCGATAATCGTTCCCGCTTCCAAATCACTCAAATCGAATCTAAGCATTATCCGCTGATAATTGGACAACGGAGACCAGTTGGCGACCCATAATTCAGTTGCCGAGTGAGTCCCTGCATGATCTGGATCGGTGTACATATCATCGGTTGGAGTCAAGGATAACTCCTCACACATTGCACTCGCAGCGAATACAAACAACAGCAGCACGCCGGAAATCAGCTTACTCATTTATATTTCTCCAATAAATTAGTGATGGAATTGTTTCAAACTAAGATCGGTCTGGAGACGGACAATCAGCATTTCACTGTCCTTTTCCAATCCTTCGGGGGTATCAACCGGCATATCGAAGTCGAATCGCAGTATCGTAGACTGGTCGTTTCCCAGCGCCATGGAGATGCCGCAGGTCAGGTAAGTGTAAACATGATCGCCGTCGGCGTTCGCGGCTTTATCCCAGGACTGATATCGTACATACGGAAGAACAGCCGGCATTGCTTCCACTCCGGTGTGAATGGCATAGCCCCCTTCAACATAATACGCTTGCATCTTCAGCTCCGTTGAGGGGATATACTGTGTCTGCGCGGCATCTTCATAGAGCGTATTATTCATGGGATCATTGTAATAGCCTTTCAGCAGATAATACTCACCGCGAAACAGCAAATCATGCGTGTCGTAATCCAACCCGAAACCGGTCCGGTAGCCCGCTCCGTTAATCAACTCGAACTGCTGATCGTAGCCGTAGTTCTTCTTCAATAGCGAATAAAAACCACCGGCTGAAAGCCCCTCGACGGGCGTCTGAAGTTGAAAGCCGATGTTCGTATCATATTCTTCGTCAAGATTTTGACTGGATGCTCCGTTCAGCAGCGCGAACTGACCGGTCAGGTGCATTGATCCGGCAAGTGGTCCTGAGTATTCCGCCGCGAAGCCGGTTGGATGACAAGGGGCAAAAACCTGTGCAAATCGGGGCTTCTCCGCAGTGAGCACATTCGTGCATTCTTCGGCGAACTCAAAGCCTCGCAGAATTTCTCCCTTGATGAATCCGGCACGGACATAGTCGATCGGCTTATAAAAAACCGCCGCATCCATCAGGCTGAACAAACCGCCTGATAAACAGGTTGCCGATCCGGCCCGAAATTCAAAGTCCACGTACTCGTTCACTTTGCCTTCGATACCGATGCTCGCGTGTCGGACGATAATTTGGCTCACCGGACGAGTGTATCCGGAAAACAGCTCTAAGTGATCACCACTGTAATGCTCACCTTGAATTACCGCATCTGCGCTGATCTCTAATATCTCGAATTCCTCTGCATAAGTACCTTGCACAAGGCTGAAAAAGAGAAGAGAAACAAATGACCATCGAAACAACATCTAAATACTCCACAATTAAAGTTAGAAGTTTCTAATATTTGTTTGTAAAATTAAGAAATTTCTACACTTATTGATTTATTGCGAGCTGATCCGAGAGCAAACATTGCTCGCTGTCAAAAGTTAGAAATTTCTAACTATATAATATACGAAATCCTACGTTCTTTTTCAAGTAGGAAAAGTCACAACTCGACCCAATCTTAACGAAGATCGGGGATTTACTGCAAGAAATCCGAAACTGTATTATACCGAAACGCTTAAATACCAGCGTCTTGTATGGGGATGAGGTTCGTTGAGAAGATGGAGTGATTTCAGGTCAAGGAGGGTCGTGAACTGATGGAGCAGCTTGAGGGGAGTTTTGAGGGGGCCGCCCTTTTTCTGAAGCTTGAAGAGAGTGATTAAGTGCTTGCGGTAAATACGGGCGTCGCCGTCGAAATAGAGTTTGTAGTCGCGATCACCCACCCACTCCCTGATTTCGGGAATATCGGGCATCGTGCAAGCTACATGCTCAGCCAAATAATGATGTTCGTGACCAAACAGCTCTTTGAACAGCTCATTCAGTTCACGGTCCACCCCGCTCTGATACTCGGAGCCCCACGGCGCGCAGATAATCACTTTTTTCCGGGCGACACGGAAGAAATCTTCGATCCAAGCTTTACGATCCGCGCGCGGCACATGTTCGGCGGTATCGAGCGAGACGACAGCGTCAAACTCGTTGTCTGCAAACGGCAAACGACCGCCCTCATAGGTGACATCCGACTGCCGGTAAGCGTTCAGCGTCGAGATATCATAGCCTTTGAGAAAGCGGCCTAAGTGATTGCAGCGGATGTTGGCTTCACCGCCCACATCCAGCAGCGTGGCAGGAGCGGGAAGCGCCTCGCGGATGACCGCGGCCATCGCCCGGTGCCGTTCCAGTGAATCCATGCCATAGCAGTAGCGGAGGATGCTCATAATCCGAAATATAGTATTTCCTCCGCCTTGAATCAAGCTTGGCGCAAGAGCGGCGACAGCCCGATGCTTCGTCGTTATTCGCAGACGTGAGTAAGCGACGAATACATCCGCGGCATCCGAAAATGAGGCTTCTATCCGATTATGTGAGTGCCATCCGGCGTGGCCAGGATGGTCGTCCCTCCGTTGTCTTTCGCGGTAATTTCTATTTGATAGGAATTGCCTTCGTCAATCGGTTCATAGCGGAACGTCTTGAAGGTCTCCCCTTCCGGCAAAACCATATACTGACGGCCTGCGGGATCGATGAGTCCGACACAAAGCTCGATCGGACTCGCATAAGTATCATCTGGAAATGCCGAGTAGTCCACCGAATAGACAGCCAGTGCTTTACGGAAATGATCGGCATCTGCCACGGCGGCAGTAACATGCGCGCGGTCCTGCGCGACCAGATAGCGGGTCACGGCAACCATGCTGAGGATTCCCATCACGACCACCACAACCAACAACTCAATAATGGTTATTCCGAGTTGACGAGATAAATTATTTGAACGTTTCTTCATATGGTTCTCCACAACTACATCATATGCTTTCTGCACGTAATATCGCGTCCGGTCGGGCGCTGGGAGTAATATACTTACTATAGTCGCGCTTTCCAATAGTCGCGAGTTAAGGATTTAATTGCTTGCAAGTTAAATACAACTTCAAGCTGATCCAGCAAGGCGAATAAACTCTGCTTTGCGATGTTGAAGCTGTTGTGCAATTGCTTACTCACTAATCGCTGTAAACTTGCATCGAGATTCTGTCAATCGATGGCCTGATATTAGCAATAGACTCATGTACTCTGTTTGAATCAAGGCTATTGCAAGCGTGAACAGGAAGCCTTTCGGATACCTCTCCACACCATGGTAATTTTGGAAATTGATTTAAAGCTCTTGACAAACGTGAAAGAATTACTTAGCTTCTTATAAGTTACAGGCTCATCGCCGAACGTGCTTGCTACGAGTGGCGATGGAACTGTTTGATTTTCATAAGATTACTAAAGACTTTCGGGCACGAAGGCTTTTGCTTTGTGCTTGGAAGTCTTTTTTATTTATAGGCTTAGGGTTGTTGATGGCGGTGGGATGTGATGATGACAAAAGCATTGTGGATGGGGAAGCCATCACTCCAATTTCACCCTCATTGACTCTTTCAATAGGAACAGATACGCTGTGGTTCTTGCCGGGAGATTCCGTCGCTACGTTGGTAACCATATTTTATTCCGATGTAAATGGCAATGCTGTTCAGGGGCAGAGAGTCGAGTTTTCCTATAGTGATTCCCTGCTTGGATTCATCGAGTTTCTTGAGCCGGAATTGCATAGCACGACGAATTCTCAGGGGCGAGTCGATATGCTATTCACGGCTGTGGGGATCGAAGGGAATGAAATCTTCACGGCATCGGTTGGAAATATCACGGCGACACGAGCTTTGGCGATTCGGGTGATACCGACAGTGATTGAGGTGGAGATCGGCCAGTTTCCGCTGCAAGAGGAGTTCGGGCAAGACATGACGATTCTGTTTAGTGTGCTGTATACCATGGCTGACGGTGATCCAATCGCTGCGAAGCAATTAAGAGTATCGGCAAACTCTGGCCGAGTCCTTAGCTTCTCTGAAACCGACAATGCAGGGCAAGCATTTGGAGAGTTGTTCGTCAATGATGATTTTGTCTATGAAATCATTATTACGGTCACGGATGGATTCGCTGCAGGACGAGATAGTACGGTAATCTCTATCGGAGGAGATTAAATATGCAACTGAAATTTCTGTTTGGACTGATGATTGGATTGGGATTATTGTTGGGGTGTGACAACGATACACCGTCAACTGATGAAACGTGTCCGCCCCAATGGCTGAATTCGATTACTATGTACGTACCGGAAGACACGCTCTGGATTCCTCCGGGCGATTCGGCGAGTACGAATCTTGCGGTGATCGTGGCA
>JAHIZR010000145.1 GCA_018814465.1 bacterium
AAGGATGAAATCGACGCCACCATCGTCTGGGGAGTCAATTCCGGCGAACTGAAGCCCGAGCATAAACTGGTCTCGAACGCTTCCTGCACCACCAACTGCATCGCGCCGATGGCGTATATTCTCGATCAGGAATTCGGCTTGGAGCACGGCTTCATGACCACCGTGCATTCCTATACCAACGATCAGAACGTGCTGGACGCGCCGCACAGCGATCTCAGGCGCGCACGCACGGCGGCGGGAAGCATTATTCCCACGACGACCGGTGCCGCCCGCACCGTCGGCAAGATTCTGCCGCACCTGAAGGGCAAGTTAGATGGGTTAGCGCTGCGCGTTCCGACGGCGGACGGCTCAATCACCGATCTCGTGGCCAACTGCAAGAAGCCGATGACGGTTGAGTCTGTTAATGCCGCTTTCAAGAAAGCCGCCGCCGGTCCGCTGAAGGGTGTGCTGGAATATACCGAAGACCCGATTGTCTCCTGTGATATCATCGGCAATCCGCACTCCTGTATCTTCGACGCCGGTTCGACGATGGTCATGGCCGATAAGACCGTCAAGATTCTCGGTTGGTACGATAATGAGTGGGGCTATTCCTGCCGTTGTATCGATTTAGTTTTGAAGATGGCGTAAGCAAGGGATGAGGGCAGAGGGATGAGGGATGACACCGGAGTCCTGACGCTTTAGTCACCAAGCACTTCGTTCTGACGGTGATTGATCTGATTGATTGTTGAAGTCCGCAGAATTTGTCTTGCCTACCTGTCACGGATGCAAAGGATGTTCACCATGTCCGAGGGACTCACAGCAATAAGAAAGATTCTTGATTCCAAAATCAAGCCGAAGGAAAAGACCGAGCAGTTAGTCGAGCAGCTCGACGGCAGCAAAGCGCTGATCAAGCAGCTTGTCGATGCATTCGCTCAATTGAAAAAGCCGGAACAGGGAACCTGCATCTCCGCGCTGACCGTGATCGCCGAGCAGAATCCCGCGCTGCTGAAGGAGCATATCGGTTTCTTTATCACTCAGATTGGTCATAAGGCTCCTCGTGTAAAATGGGAAGCGAGTCAGATTATCGGACATCTGGCGAAGGCATACCCGGACAAAGTAAAGGATGCGATACCCGCGCTGAAACAGAACACCGAGGATGAGGGAACCGTTGTCCGCTGGAGCACGGCATTCGCTCTGACCGAAATCGCAAAGAGCAATCCGGCAGCACATACGCAATTAGTAACCTATATCAAGAAGCTGGAACAAAGCGAAGAGAATAACGGCGTCCGCAAGATTTATACAAAGGCGCTGAAGACCCTGCAAAAAGCATAACTCGCAAAAACATAGAAAGGAGACTCCATCATGGCAGAAGGAACTCCCGTTAAGAAAGCCGCGACGAAAAAACGCGTCGTGAAGAAAGCAGTTAAGAAAACCGTCAAGAAAACGGCGGCTAAGAAGCGTGTTGTAAAAAAGGCCGGTGTCAAGAAAGCCGCGACCAAGAAACGCGCGACGACCAAACAGCCCGACCTGAACAAGAGCTATGCCGAAGCCCGCAAGGCAGTCGGCGCGCTCTGGGATGACGTCGCGAAAGATACGCATGCGCGTTTTTCAACGATCAGCAAGCGGGTGGAAAACCGCTTCAAGAACATCAAGAAGGATGTCAGCGAAGTCGATGTGCAGTATGCGATCGACAAAGCCGGCGACGTTTCCAAGAAGCTGCTGAAGTCCGGGACCAAGTGGGTGAAGCTGCTGGGCATGCAGGTCAAGCTGCTGTGGGAAATGCTGAAGGATGTCTGGTACGGCAAGTTCAAGGCCCCCTGGGGTACGGTGGCGGCGATTACCGCGACGCTGCTGTATGTCGTCATGCCCTTCGATATCATTCCCGATTTCATTCCCGGCATCGGTTTGATCGATGACATGCTGGTAGTGACGCTGTGCATATCGATGATTCGCATCGACCTGCGCCGCTACGCGAATTTCCGCAAGCTGAATCTGGCGGACTACGGTCTGTAAGCGAATTCCGGCAGGGTACCGCGCTCTGATATTTATTTCAAGCAAAGAGATGTTCGGCGCTTAAATCCTGCTCGGCGGAAACAAGCTTGTCGTGAAATTCCGGCCGGGTTGCGCGAGTACTCAGTTGCAACACAATGAAAACGAACTCCCAGCTTAACCCGGCTCGGCGAGTCAATGTGACAAGGGGCTGAAGCCGCCTTGCCTCACTTTATTCCCACAACTTAAACCTCTTCGGCGCTATCCGAATCAAGGAGACTCTCATGAGTAACATATCGAAAGGGCCGAAGCGTTTGGTTAGAAAACGCCCCACCGGCTCGACATTCAAACCCCGGCCGAGTCGTGAAATCGACGACCGGCCCTACATCAAAAAGCGCGGACCCGACGACCGCGATAATCGTCCACGCCGAGCATATGACGACGACCGCCCGCCGCGTGATCGTGACCGTGGTCGTCCGGGAGGACCGCGACGCGAGTTCGACGGACCGCCCAGAGACCGCGACCGGGGCCGTCCGGGAGGACCGCGACGTGAGTTCGACGGGCCGCCGCGCGGAAGAAGCAGCTTCGCGGAACGCAAGTGGGGTGAGAAGCCTGCCGGTAGGCCGCCGCGTGAAGAACGTCCGCCGCAGGAAAACCGCGTATTAATGGACACGGTGAAGCGCATCGAATCGGGCATGATGGAGATGCTGGATCGTTTGGCGAAGATTGAGAAGGATATCGCGGGACTAAAGTAGCCTCGTAAAGCGGGGCATAGGAAGACCTATGCCGCCGCGAGCCCTTGGGTGATAACCTGTGCCGCCGTTAGTGATTTACACTCTTCTTCATTGCTTCAATTATTCGTACACGACAACTTGACACGCCGCGGCAGGTGTCTTCACCTGCCCGGTGATACGAGATAGAAGGTGCTTCGCAGACATCAACAACTGGCCTTCGCAGGAAGTATCCACTTCGTTACTACAGTAACTCAGATTCGAGGAGACTGGTTCATTGACGAAGAAATTTGCAAGGTCGCTCTTCAGATATTCGAAGACGCACGCGCGAAAAGCGAGGTCAAATGTCTTGGCTACGTGTTAATGCCGGATCATCTGCATATTGTTTTGTATCAGACGGATGGCGAGGCACGAATTCCCGAATTCATGATGTCTTTTAAATCGCGAACTGCATTCAAGTGTTGGCCTGCTGGATACGAAGGGAAGGGACTCTGGAGAAGGCGGTATGATGATGTCCCGCTGCCGGGACCGAAAGCAGTCTTAGCTCGACTGAAGTATATGCACGAGAATCCGATTCGTCGAAGGATTGTGGAAACCGCTTCGGACTACTTATGGTCAAGTGCTCGGGCATACGACGGGATTAAAGATCCGATAATTACTTTATCGAAAGAACTCATTTGCCCGGGCAGGTGAAGACACCTGCCGCGGCAAGCTTTAACGAAGACGGTATTCTCAGAACTGGCGGCGGCATAGGTCTTCCTGTGCCCCGCTTA
>JAHIZR010000146.1 GCA_018814465.1 bacterium
TCCTTATTGGATTATTTCCCTGGCAACTCATGCCCGTTCATTGAACAGCGATGAACGGGTTATCAAATTACCGGATCTCTACAGATTGGGTGGGGCGCGAACGCTGCGGGGCTATCGCGAAGAGCAGTTTCTCGGATCCCGAATCGGGTGGGGATCATTCGAAGTCCGCTATTGGCTGGGTCAGGCTTCCCGTTTCTTTCTCTTCACAGATGCCGGAGGAGTCTATCGCGAGTTCCTTGAGCAGGATCGCCGCATCAGTCGCACAGTTTTCAAGACCTCGACGGGCTTGGGAATGCGCATTGAAACCGGACTGGGAGTCTGGGGAATAGACTACGGCATCGGAGAAAGTGACAATCTCCTGCGAGGCAAGCTCCATATCTCACTCTTCAGCACTTTCTGAGAAGCTCATTGTTAATCCAGTCAGTTGGAAATAGTCACAAAAATTTCGTACATTGATAGTTTAATAAACTTAACACTGCCCTGAAAAAAGAACTAATCATTAACGCCACCTCCGCGGAAACCCGGATCGCACTTCTCGAGGAAGGGGTTCTGGTTAACCTTTTTGTCGAGTTTCCGGAAAACGAAAGGAATGTCGGCGATATTTATAAGGCCACGGTTCGGCGGGTTATGCCGGGAATGCAAGCCGCGTTTCTGGACATCGGCTGGGAAATTGACGGCTTCATCCACTTCTCCGACCTCTACCAATCCGCTGTCGAATTAGCCGAGGGAACCGATGTGGAGGATGTTGTCCAGCCTGAAAAGAGAAAAGGGCAGAGGAGATCCTACAAGCCCCGACCGGAACTGAAGGTTGGCCAGGAAATCATCGTTCAAGTCATCAAGGAGCCGATCGGGACCAAGGGGCCGCGTCTGAGTTCCCAAATTTCACTCCCCGGTCGCTTCCTGGTCCTGATGCCGGGAGATAATCTGGTCGGAGTTTCCAAGCGTATTCCGGATGTCAAAGAACGCCGCCGCTTAAAAGGAATCCTGAAGTCTATTCGTCCCGAAGGCTTCGGATTGATTTCCAGAACCATTGGTGAAGGAAAATCGGAAGAGCAGGTTAGGCATGACCTGAGGGCGCTAAACAGATTGTGGGGCATGATTGATTCCAAAATCGAGAAATCGAAAGCCCCGGCTCGCGTCCATAAAGAGGCACCGCTGACTTCCAGCATTATTCGGGATCTCTTTGCCGCCGATATTGACCGGATTGTTGTTGATGACAAGAAACTCTATCGTGAAATCCGCGCTTATGTGCGTTCAGTCGCCACGCCGCTGCTTGATCGGGTGCACTATCATAGCGCTCCCGGGCCAATCTTTGACACCTACAAGATCGAGTCGGAGATTGATAAAGGTTTGTCCCGCAAGGTCTGGTTCGGCGGAGGAAGCTATCTAATCATCGAACATACCGAGGCGGTGGTGACTATTGACGTCAATTCCGGCCGTTATGTGGGAAAGGAGGGGCAGGAGGAGAACAGCCTTCGCGTTAATCTTAAGGCTGCCAAGGAAATCGCGCGTCAGATTCGCCTGCGTGACCTGGGCGGCATTATTATTATTGATTTCATTGATCAATATGAAGAAAAAAATCGCCGTAAGATTCACGAGGCGATGCGACAGGCCTTGAAGACCGACCGCGCGAAGTGGGATTTGGCCCCGATTAGCCAGTTTGGAATAATGGAAATGACCCGTCAGCGTACTAAACTATCGCTGATTCAAGCCTTCAACGAACCCTGTCCGACCTGCAACGGATCAGGGATGGTCATGTCAAAAGAGACAATCGTCACTCGCCTACAATCGTGGGTGCGCCGCTTTCGGGCTCGAACCGGCGAGATGGGACTGACCATTAGAGCACATCCTGAAGTCGTTGAATTTATTACAAAAGGACTCAAATCACACCTCCGTAAGATCATGTGGGATGCTCTCATGTACATCAAATTGGAGCCTGATGACGAGCTAAAGCTTGATGAATTCAGATGTTACAGTTGGAAGCAAAAGAAAGACGTCACCGATGAGTACAGGGTAACCTCCTCTTGACTTTCCGGCGAATTTTTCGTATCCTCTTGTCTTAGTAAAAATCTGTAGAAGAAGTATGTACGCAATCTTTAAATATGGCGGTCGTCAGCACCACGCTGAACTGGAAAAACACCTCCGGTTGGCTTACAACGAAGATGTCAAGCCCGGCGATAAGCTTGTTCTTGACGATGTCCTGCTGATCGGCGAAAACGGCAAAGTGCAAATCGGCACTCCTACCCTTGACGCAAAGATTCACACGACGGTTGTTGATCAAGGCCGCGAACGCAAAATTATCGTCTATCATAAAAAGCGCCGCACTGAGTATCACAAGATGCGCGGTCATAAACAGCGCTACACCCTTGTCAAAGTCGACAAGATCGAAGCCTGACAAAGTCGTAACGGAGTTTATTCATGGCACATAAAAAAGGTCAGGGTTCTACCCGAAACGGTCGCGACAGCAATCCCAAGATGCTGGGCGTGAAGCGCTTTGCCGGACAGGTCGTTAAGGCCGGCGAAATTATTGTCCGCCAACGCGGCACACAGATTCGCCCCGGCAACAATGTCGGCTGCGGACGGGATTATACGCTTTTCGCAAAGACCTCCGGAACCGTGAAATTCGATACGCGCGGAGTGGGGAGCAGGCGTTCCGTTCATATTATCCCCCTTGAGTCCTAAACAGCTTTCCTCTATTCAGGCCAATCGATTCTCAAGAAAGGCCGCCGATTAATGCTTTCTATGCGGCTGATTCCTTAGCCGCATTTTCTTTTTATGACATTACTAAAAAGCTCCGACCGTCCGCGGATCGGCCAATCCCTCATCACACCGATTAACAAGGTTCCCACTATGAAAGTTACCGTTATCGGCGCTGGCAATGTAGGAGCGACCTGCGCTTACATTCTTACGGCAAAGAGTTCTGCAAAAGAAATCGTTCTGATCGACATTCTCGAAGGTATCCCGCAGGGGAAGGGTCTGGATATGCTTCAGGCAACCCCGATTATCGGGTCCAAGAGCCGTGTGCTCGGCACAAATGACTATGCCGATACAAAGGACTCCGATGTGATCGTCATGACGGCCGGTAAACCCAGAACACCGGGTATGAGCCGTGATGATCTTCTGTCCACAAATGTCGCGATTATCAAGAGCGCAATCGGTCAAGCCGCTCAGGCATCTCCCAAAGCTATCATTATTGTTGTCTCCAATCCGCTGGATGCGATGTGTTATGCTGCCCTGAAGACTTCCCGTTTCCCTTCCGAGCGTGTTTTTGGCATGGCGGGTATTCTTGATACCGCTCGCTACAAAGCTTTTATCGCTCTGGAGCTCGGAGTTTCTGTGCAGGACATTGCGGCTTCCGTGCTGGGTGGTCATGGTGATACCATGGTTCCGCTGCCCCGCTTGACCACTGTTGGCGGAGTTCCTCTGACCTCGCTGATCCCGCAGGATCGCATTGACGCAATTGTCAACAGAACCCGGAGCGGAGGCGCGGAAATCGTCAAATTCCTTAAGACCGGCTCCGCTTTTTATGCTCCCGCCGCTGCCGCCGCAGATATGGTGGAAAGTGTGTTGCTAGACCAAAAGCGAGTGTTCCCTTGCGCGGCGTGGCTGCAGGGTGAATACGGCGAAAAAGATATCTATATGGGCGTTCCTATCGTTATCGGCAGAAAGGGCGTCGAAAAAATTATCGAAATGCCTTTGAATAATGAGGAAATGGAGATGTTTAAGAAGTCCGCGGCGGCTGTGCGCAACATAAAGGAAGCTGTCGTACTTTAATCAGAGGACATAATCATGAAACAGGTTGGAGTTATTCTCGCGGGCTGCGGTTTTTTGGACGGCGCTGAGATATATGAGTCCGTTCTGACTCTCTATAATCTGGATCGGCAAGGAATTCCTTATCAGTGCCTGGCTCCCGATATTCAGCAGATGCATGTCGTTAATCATGCAACCGGCGAACCGACGAATGAAAAGCGATCGGTGTTTATTGAAGCTGCGCGCGTTGCTCGCGGTTCTATTCAGAAGCTCGATAACTCATGGATCGATCAACTCGACGCCTTCATTTTCCCCGGCGGTTTCGGCGCGGCCAAAAACTACTGCGACTATGCCGTAAAGGGAGATAGCTGTTCCATGAATCCTATCGTCGAGTCTTTCATGAGCAAGTGCGTCGCCAGCGGGAAGCCGGTCGGTGTGATTTGCATCGCTCCTTTGGTACTTGCCCGCGCTCTGAAAGACAAGAATATTCATCCAACTTTAACGATCGGCGACTCCAAAGGGGCGGCGGCGAGTGTCGAAAAATTCGGTTCCAAGCATCAGGTCTGCCCGGTTACTGAGATCGTGACCGATTATGATCATAGAATCGTTTCCACACCGGCCTACATGTATAATACACACATCGCTGATGTGGCTAAGGGCATTGAGAAGCTTGTGCAGCAGGTTATCGCTTTCATGAACGAATCTGCCTGATGTACGGAATGGATCGATAAGAGGGAAGAGGTTTTTGTCCGCCGATGTTGCCGTTACGCAACCTCTTTCAACGGATTTCAGGGATCGAGGAATGCTCTTCGATCCCTGTTGCTTTAGCAGACAATGAGGCGTATCTTTTGCTACGTTTTCACAAAATGGTGACCTATGATGACAAGCGGATTAATTGATCTTCGCAGCGACACAGTGACACAACCGACAGATGCTATGAGAAAGGCTATGGCGTCTGCTAAAGTGGGAGACGATGTCTTCAGTGAAGATCCGACGGTCAATGAATTGCAGGAACACGTCGCCGGCTTGCTGGGAAAGGAAGCCGCGCTTTTTGTTCCCTCGGGAACGATGGCGAACCAGATCGCGTTAGCGGCTCAGACTTCACGCGGCGATGAAATCCTGCTCGATGAAGATGCTCATATCCTGAACTATGAAAGCGGCGCTCCGGCGATGCTCTCCGGACTGCAGCTGCGGACTTTGCGGGGAGAAAACGGACATCTGACACCGAAGCTGATTCACGCTGCTGCGCGTTCGGGAGGCATGTCGCACTATGCTCCGCAGACACTTGTTGAGATAGAAAATACGCACAATCGTTCGGGCGGCACAGCCTACACTCTCGAAGAATCAGTGCGTATCTGCGATACCGCCCGGGAACACAATATGCGCATTCACCTCGATGGCGCAAGACTCTGGAACGCGGCAGTCTATCTCGGGGCGAGCGAATCTGAAATCGCAGCCTATTGCGATTCCGTATCGGTTTGCTTTTCGAAAGGACTGGGTGCGCCGGTCGGAAGCGCACTCGCAGGCTCGAAGGACTTTATCGAATGCGCTCATCGTTATCGGAAGGCTTTCGGCGGCGGCATGAGACAAGCAGGCGTCATCGCAGCCGGAGCTCTGCATGCCGTGAAGCATCACCGTGCGCGCTTGTTCGAAGATCATGAAAATGCGCGCAAGCTTGCTGATCGCCTGCGCGAATCGAAATACTTGAAGCTAAGCGACGAAATCCAGACGAACATCATCATCGTTTATCTTGTGAACACTTGTCTGAGTGCACAGGAAGCAGTTGATCTTTGCGCGAAAGAAGGAGTTCTATTCTTCGCAGAAGGTCCAACGCGATTTCGCCTGGTCACGCATCTTGACTTTCCCGCGACGGCTGTCGACCGTGCTGCGGATGTAGTTTTAAAAACCATTAACCGGTAGAGAATTGGATCGACCTCGCATACATATTCTCGTTGTTGATGACGAACCGCAAATCCGTGAAGTGCTCGAGGAGTTCTTGCGCGGTAAGGGACATGTCGTGTATGCGGCTGCTTCGGCGGAGGAAGCGCTCGAAAATGAGGATTTGAAGAAAATCGAAGTCGGGCTGATCGATATTCATCTGCCGGGTAAGTTGACGGGGCATGATCTTATCGAGCGGCTAAATAGCTTGTTGCCGGAAGCAGCTATGATCATGATGTCCGGGCAGGGGAAAATCGACGATCTGATCACGGCTTTCGAACGGCATGTCTTTACGTTCATAAGCAAACCGTTCGAATCCCTGAACGAAATCGAACTGCTCGTTCGTCGTGCTGCCGAAGCCAAACGCAATGAAATCGCGGCCAAGGAATATACACGAAGTCTTGAAACATCGAAAACGAGACTTGAGGAAGAGGTTGCAAAGCGCACTCAGCAGCTTGAACGGATGCGTAATATTGTATCGCACCTGTTCGCCGTCAGCTCAAAACTCGGATTGATCGAGCCGCTTGACAGTCTGTTGAATTATGTCTGTCAATCCATCGTGGACGCGGGCGCTTTTCGTCGCGCGGTCATTCTGCTCTGCGACGATAAATTTATTGTTCGTCATATCGGTGTTGCCGAGTTTGACGGCGTCAACGACCTTATTCAAAAGCGAGTCAGGGAACGCCGTGACGCTCCGCTCAGACCCTATGATTTCGCGCGTGAAGAGCAGCGAATCGGAACCGGCTATTACGCAAAGGCTACTTCCTCACCTGTCAGTGAAAAAGCCAAGGCTGACGGCTGGCAGTTCGGCGATCAGTTGACGGTTCCGCTGCGCAGACAAGACGGCGCAATCTTTGGGTATCTTTCCGTGGACGAGCCCCTTGACAATTCGCGTCCTTCGGAAGAGATCATTCAATATCTCGACGTGCTGCTGAATCACAGCGCGCTTCATGTCGAAGCGCAGCAGTTCCGGCAGCATCTGCGCGACCGCGCATCGGAACTCGAACAACGAGTTCAGGAACGTACCACGGAATTGCGGCAATCACAAGAAAAGTTCAGCCGTCTTGTAAATCTTACTTCCGATATCGTTTATGTGACGGATGCCGAGGGTAAAATCATCTATTTGAATGATGCCTTCATGACAAATCTTGGCTATGTTCGTGAAAATTATATCGGCAACAGTCTTGCCGCTGTCTTGCAAGAATTAGTCACGGATGATCCGTCTAATCGCGTTGAGATCGAAAACCTTACCAGCGAGTCCGATTCAGCGGTCCTGCACAGAATCGAACTGCTCACAAGACAGGGCGATAAGCGAGTTTTCGAGATCAATCGCTCGGTGATTCGGCAGGGGGGAGAGTTCCAAGGCACTCAAGGAATCGCCCGTGATGTTACCGAACATCGAGCGCTTCTAAAGCGCGTTATGTCGTCCGAACGGTTAGCGGCAACCGGCAGACTGGCTGCCGGAGTTGCCCACGAGATCAATAATCCGCTGCAGGCGATCACATCGCAATTGAACGCTGTCCTTAAGCAAACCCAGGATAACAAAGAGGCCAAAGAGCATCTCGAGCAGATTGGAGAAGGCATCGACAGAATTCGCACCATCGTCAGAGGTATGCTGGATCTGCACCGGACTCAGTCCTCGGCGACGGTCGATGTGAATCTGAACGAAGTCATTGAGAAAGTACTGGCGTTGACAGCGAAGCAGCTTCGCGGTGACAATGTGGAAGTCGTCAAGGAATTGAGTGACATCCCTCCGGTCATCAAAGGATCTCCCTCCGACTTGCAGCAGGTCATTTTAAACCTGATTCTGAACGCGTCCGAAGCAATGCCGGAGGGCGGAATATTGACGGTTTCTTCCGACTGCGTAAATGATGCTATCGATCTGAAATTCAAAGATACAGGCACAGGTATTCCCGCGGAGCTTCAGAAAAAGATCTTTGATCCTTTCTTCAGTAATCGCGTCTCCGGCGGCGGCGTCGGTTTGGGACTCTACTTGAGCCGAAACATTGTTGAAATCCATCAGGGAACGATAAAAGTTGATTCCGAAATGGGGAAGGGGACGATCTTCACGCTCAGTTTTCCGATTCTATGATTCCGATATTCAAACAGCAAAAGGCACACCGCGCGGTGTGCCTTTTTAATTTACTGATTGAATGTATTTAATGCAGAGCGCTTGCCGTTTCAGAAGCACCCACGATAATATGATCAACTAAGGAAATGCCCAATGCCGCCGCCGCAGCGCTGACTGCTCGACTGAAATGAATATCCTCGACCGACGGCATGCATCTGCCGCTCGGATGGTTATGAATGAGGATGATCTTCTTACAGGAAAGCATTACAGCGGGCTTTAAAGCTTCCGAAATATCAAGCTTTGCACTGTTGACAGCTCCCTGTGCAAGCTGAACGACCTCTCGAATACGATCCTCTTCATCGAGATAGACGGCATGTATCTCTTCTAATTCGCAGTCCCGCAGCTGTTCAATGAGATCATGGAGCGAGGCTGTAAACTTACCATCTCTTTTTCGATTGCCGCATCTGTCCATGCGGGCTGCATCTGAAACAGACCCGCGCTTTGTAATTCCATAGACGAGAGTAATCCCTGTTGGCTGAATTCCCGCCTTCTGAATTTTCTCAATCGCATCCATAATCAGCTCTGCCTGATCCGGATTTCGTTTTACAGCGCTTCGAAGCCTTTCAATACAGTTGGCTTGATATCGTGTATTATCGGAAGCGCTGACGAAATCCGAGTCGGCAGAAGATTGAAGCTCACGGATGCCGCGCAATCCGGAGATTCTTAAACGCTTTTCGATTGCCGAAAAGTCAAAGCCGTCGTGGGATGTCGGTTCATTCAGGATATTTTCATAGACAAGATAGTTTTCCTGTTGACGGTTCAGCGCTGTTTGATTTCTTGTTAACACACTCAGTATTCCCGCGGGTTTCAGCTTGCTTGCAGATTGACTTATGATGTCGAATGTAGCATTGACATTCGTAAGTGCGCAGATTAAGATGAAATCAAAATCCGCTGCATTGTCGGTTCCCTGAAACAGTCTTGTATTACGAGAGCACTGCGATAGCATTCGTGTCTCTTCACTCGATAGATTCAAATAGAGCAGGTCGAATCTCTCAGCAAGAATACCATAGACTACTGCTCCCGGCCACCCACGGACCAGCCCCCTCGATCCTCGCAAGGCTTCGAGAAATTCCCGAACGATATTCTGCTTGCTATCCAACCTTAGCGCCACTGGGGATGTCACCGTCAGGAGTTACTAATACAAGTTTTCCACCCGCCTTTGCCGCAAGGAGCATGCCCTGAGAGACTTCACCTCTCAGCTTTGTGGGCTTCAAGTTCGCCACAACGATGATTAACTTATCAATGAGCTGCTCCGGTGAATAATACTCGGCGATTCCCGCGATGATCTGCCGAGTCTCCGTGCCGATTCTGATTTGCAGTTTCAGGAGTTTGTCCGCCTGCGGGAGTTTCTCCGCTGAAATAACCTTCGCAACCTGCAAATCAATCTTGCTGAAATCAGCTATCTCAATGATATTCTCGGTCTCAGCAATTTCCACAGTGCCCTGCGGATTATCAAAATAGTCGGGAATCTTCTCCGGTAGCTCTTTCTCATCGATACGCGGAAACAGCGCATCGCCTTTCTCAAAGCGAGTGCCTGCTCGCAAACGGCCCCACTGTCCCGCACTGTCAATAACAAATCCTTCTGTCGGTTCACCCATTCTTGCAAGCAGCCGCGAAGTGCGCTCCGGCATAACAGGGTGAAGCAGGACGGCGGCAATCCGCAGCGCTTCGGCACAATTATGCAGGACGGTCCCCGCCGCTTCCTTATCGGTCTTCACCAGCTTCCAGGGAGCGTTTGATTCGAAATAACGATTCGTTGCGCGCACCATCTGAAGAACCTCTTCAATCAGAGTGTGCAGGCTGAACTCGTTGACCAGAACGGGAAGTCGCTCAATCAAGGACGCTGCAGACTCGCGCGGTTCACAGGATGAATCTTTTGATTCAGGCAGTTTGCCCTCGAAATGATCGCCTATCAGTTTCGCGACACGGCTGAACAGGTTGCCCAGATCATTGGCAAGATCGGAGTTGATCCGCTTGACCATTGATGAAATCGAGAATGAAGCGTCAAGCCCGACAACCATGTCCCTGATCAGAAAATACCGAACCGCATCCGCTCCGAATTCCGCTACGAGCGGCAGAATATCGACCGGCTTGCCGGAGGATTTCGAAATCTTCGAATCCTTGAAGTTCCAGTATCCGTGTACGGTCAGATGTTGAAACATGTCGATTCCGGCGGCGTGCAGCATCGTTGGCCAGTAGATCCCATGCGGTTTCAGAATATCCTTACCGATCAGATGCTCTGCGGACACCCAGTACTCCGACCATTCCGGATTGCTGTCGTATCCGATGCCGGTTAAGTAATTGAGCAAAGCATCGAACCAGACATAGACAACATAGTCCTTGTCAAACGGAATTTCAATTCCCCATTCCAGCCTTGTTTTCGGACGTGATATGCATAAATCCTCCAATGGTTCGCGCAGAAAACCCAGCACTTCGTTGCGATAACGTTCCGGCCGGATGAAATCAGGATGCTGCTTTATATAATCAATCAGCCACTCCTGATAATTACTCATCCTGAAGAAGTAGTTGCTTTCTTTTACGTATTCAGGTTTCGTTTGATGATCCGGACATTTGCCGTCAACAAGTTCGGTATCGGTCAGAAAACGTTCACAGCCGGTGCAGTAGTTGCCGCCATATTCCCCAAAATAAATGTCACCCTTATCGTACAACCGCTGCAAAATATGCTTCACGACCGCGAGATGATCTTCATCCGTTGTGCGAATGAACCGGTCCGGCGCGGTATGGATCAGCGGCCAAAGATCGCGGAATTTCTGACTGATCCGATCGACAAAAACTTTCGGAGCTGTTCCTTCGCGAGCGGCGGATTGCGCTATCTTGTCTCCATGCTCATCGGTGCCCGTCAGGAAATAGGTGTGCTCTCCCAATAAGCGATGATACCGTGCCGCCGTATCGGCAAGTATCGTAGTATACGCGGTTCCGATATGCGGATTTGAATTCACATAGTAAATCGGTGTCGTTATGTAGTAATCGCTCATTGCGAGTCGCTGTCCTTTCCGGATCGTTTTGTGCGCCGGCCGCCTCGTCTCCGTCGTTTTTTGTTGGAGGATGCGTCGGATGCCGGCGCATCAGAGGAGGGCTGTTTCGCTTGCGGATGATCTGCTGACTTTGAAACCTCCGCTTGTGCTTCTCTTCGTTTGGCCGGGGAATTCGTGGATTTATCGGATTTGGCTTCAGCGACCGTCGTGGTGTCACCGGATGAAGAACTCTTTTTCCGGCGGCTGCGCCGCTTTCGCTTACTCTTTCTCGCGGACGCGTCGTCCGCGTTCACATCCGTTTGAACACTGACCGAGTTGCCGGCACCTTCAAGCTCAACACTCATTCCCTTGTCATCGATCGTGACGCGATCTCCCATCGTCGCGACAGATCGCATATCCTGATCTTCATCAAGAGGGGGAGGAACCGGAATGAAGACGCTGTCGCCGCGGCTGCAGGTGCTGATGCACTCATTTTTCGGCATCTGCGGTTTCCAGTCTGAAATCTCAAGAAACTCGGACTGATCAATCTGTTCATACGCGCCGTTTTCATAGCGAATATGAATCGATTTACGGAGAACATCTATTTTGTCGATTACTCCTCCGCCTTTCCTCTCGTCCTTTATAAGATGCCCCACTTTAGGACAGTTCTTCTGAAACTCACGGTAACCGTCCAGCTCATAACGAAGGCAGCACTTCAAGCGTCCGCATACTCCCGACAGCTTGGTGGGATTGAGAGGCAGAAACTGATCCCGCGGCATCTGAGTCGTGATCGGTTTGAATTCCGTCAAATGGGTGGAACAACACAACGGTTCGCCGCAAACACCGAAGCCGCCCGTCTTGCGAGTTTCATCGCGAGCGCCGATCTGCCGCAGATCAATGCGGGTTCTGAATGTGGAAGCGAGATCCTTCACCAATTCACGAAAATCAACTCGACCGTCGGCCGTGAAAAAGAAAGTAAGCTTCTTCCCATCCCACTGCGATTCGACATCCACGAGTTTCATTTCCAAATTGTGCTCGCTGATCTTTTTCTTGGCAATCCGCTTCGCATCCCGCTCGCGAATGCGGTTCTGAGTCAGCTTCTCGATATCAGACGATGTTGCTTTGCGGACTACGGTGAGCGTCGCGGCATTTTCATCCTCGACTCCTTCTCGAAAACCGCAATAACTCACAATCCCAAGGTCGTATCCTCGTTCAGTCGTAACGATCACCGGATCGCCGCAGGCAAAGGGAAATTGCTGCGGATTCGCAGCCTGCTCTTTGCGGCGTCCTTTAAATTCAACTTCGATTATTTCGTTGTTCACTAATTATCCATTCTATGTTTTGGAGCTTTGCCGGCACGCCTGCCCAGCGCCTGATGGATGCGAACAGACAACGCATACAGGACAAGATCCGGCGTATAACCAAGAGATATATACTCCGCTGATTTGTCGACCGCATTCATGACGGCGTCAAAATCAGCTTCAGGATAGGCTTTACCGACTCTGGCAATGCGATCCTCAAGATCGCGAAATACCAGTTTGTCGCTCGCATCCTTGGCCAGCGCGCTGTATAGTGCCGCATCCCGAAAAAAAAGATTTAAAAAATCAAAATATGAACGATCTGTCGAATACAGCCGTTCCTGCACTTTCTGTACGGTCTTTGGCAGTTCGAGGGCATCGCAGCGCGCCGATTCCACCAAATAATCGATCACATCGGTCTGCAGTGCGCTAAGCTCCTGAGTCGAGAGCTCGCGCGCTCGCAGAAAACTGCCGTCGGCCAGCTTCGATGCGATACTCGCCTGCTCGGATGGTACTCCATCCGATTCGAGAGCCGAAGCAATGACTTCCGAGTTTAATTTGCCGAGGCGAATCAATTGACAGCGGGAGCGGATCGTAGGCAGCAGATCCTGATCGTTCTCCGCGACCAGCAAAAAATAGCCATCCGGAGGCGGCTCTTCCAGCGCTTTCAGCAGGGCATTCTGGGCCTGAGTGTTCATCGATTCCGCGTGAAAGATCACATATACCTTGCGGGATGCCTGATAAGCCCTGCGGGATACTTTCCTGAGCAAACTGCGAATTTGCGGCAGGCGCACCGAATGACTGAAAAGCCTCGCTCTGGCTTTGCTTTTGGATTCTCCCTCGTCGATCTGAGTCGCTGTGAACGGATCGGCGGCGATGGACGCTATCAATTCCGACACCTTGTCCACGATTCCGGATTCATCGATTTCCTCTGGCTCGTTCCCGCTTTTTTTTACTTTGATCGCTCCGGGGGGATAAGGGAAAACCAGATGCAGATCCGGGTGCTGCAGGGTGCGCGTCGCTTCACATTGCATACATGATTCACAAGGCTGACTCCCGGACTTATCGCACAGCAGTAAGCGGGCATATTCCAAAGCAACGGCGGTCTTGCCGATGCCACTGGGGCCGGAAAAGAGACAGGCATGCGCGGCACGCCCGGCGCGGAGACTCGTAGCCAATCGCGCACGAAGCGCCGCATGCCCGGCAAGGATTGCTCTTGTTGAAGCGGCTATCGTTTCTGCAGCCATGTTAATGGATTCTGTTTCTCGCGGCGATCCCAAATCTCAAAATGAAAACGATAATCGTTGCTCATAGGAGAGAGTCCGGGATAGCCGATAATACTTGTGTCCGATACTACAGCATTCGGTTCAACTAAGACTTGGCCTAATCTCGCATAAACCGAATAATATGCTCCGGGATGTTCGACAATACAAACATTTCCGAAGCCGCGCAACCAAGTGACGGAAGAGACACTGCCCGCTGCAATCGCCCGAACCGGTTCCCCCTCCTCGCAGCTTAGTTCAATCCCGGGATTCTCAGTTACGGTTTCAAGTTGCGTGTTTTTGGACTTGCCGAATCGCTCTACGAGCAGCCCCTGTATCGGCCATGGAAGCTTCCCTTTAAGCAAATTCAATGGAGCGCCGGACATCGGTTTTCCACTTAAGGCACTCGCCACCATCTCCCCGATCGCTTCCATCGCCCGCGCGCTCTGATCCCGCTGCATCTGTAGTAATCGGCGGTTATTCCGCACCCTGTCCAGTTGTCGGCGCAGTGCCGCCTGACTTGATTTCAGCGTTCGCTGTTCGCTCAGCAACGCCTCGTTCGTGCGCGAATAAACCGACTGCAAATGCTCAAACTCTTGCTGGGCTCGCTGAAGATCAGTGGTATGTTGAGCAAGGCTGTTCTTACTTTCCCGCAGTCTTTGAATGTCTCCGCTTATCTTGCCGTGTCTGCGTGCCTGGGCTGAGCGCAGTCTGGAAATGATTGTCCGCCGTTCCAACAGCTCTCGCCAACTGTCGGCGCGCAGCAGAAAATCCAATACTGTCCAGCCGCTCAGCCTCCGCTCGACCAGTAAGACTCTTGCTAAGGAAGCGCTCAGCGGGGCTAAACAGTTTTCCAACCGGGCTATCTCAAGATTGACTGCCGCGAGTTGCGATTCTAATTCAGGTAATGTACCTTTTAGTTCGTTCAGGCTGTCCTGAGTCTGCGATAACCGGGTTCTGTAAAACCTGACCAATTCCTCTTGCAGAGCGCTTTCCTGCTGACGGGCGTTTAAGGCATCCAGCATATCTATCTCTTGGGCGCGTCCGGATTCGATCTCCCTGTCAAGTCTGCGCAATTCAGTCTGAAGTGAATCAAGTAATCTCGCATTCTCGGGCTGGGTAGCGGCGCATGCCATACCGAATATACATAAGAATATAAATAACAATACTTAATGTCTCACATTAGATGTACTATTATTTTCAACTTCATCCTTAATGATAACTCTTTTGTCTGGCAATAGCAATAGTTTAACTGCTCAAAATGGATGTCCGGCAAGGGAGCTATTTCGAATAAAAACGAGTATAAGAGTTAGCCCTGTTTCCTAACTGGAGAATCCGGCTATGGCACTGCTTACCTTGCTGATGTTCGCTCTCGCCAATCTTGCCATTGGCACGCCGCGTTGCAGTCATTTAGAGAAAATTCAGGCCTGTGAATCCCTTCGTGAAACCCGGCTGACAGCACTTGATGCCGACAGTAGTCACAGCTATAATCAAACCGCTCTGCTGCTGGATTACCGGGTTGAAAACAGTGTCAACGTACCTCTTTCCGGCCGCGCGCTTGTTACATTGACCGCAAACGAAATGCTCACATGGATTCCCTTCAACGCCGAGGGCTTGGCAATCTACGGAATCTCAGAAATGGGGAATGACCTTGATTTCATCTATCGGAACGATACACTCTGGGTCGAA
>JAHIZR010000147.1 GCA_018814465.1 bacterium
ACATCCACGGCGGCGACGGCGACCTGATAGACGCCGGGCGAGGTTAACTGATGAGTGACATTCGTAGCTGTTGTCGTTTCCGCCGTAATCCATTCCGTATCGCCTTCATAGCGCTTCAGCAGGTAGTATTGATCGACCATGGGATCGGTCGAGGCATTCCAACTGGCGGTGATCAGTCCGGTTTCCGCGTTGACGGAAGCGGTGAATCCGGGGGGCGCAGGCGGGAGATTTCGGATCAGTGTGATATTGATATTAGTCAGTCCGGCTTCCGTAAGAGTGACCGTTGTCCCGGTTGTTTGATAGTTAGCCAAGGTCGCCCAAACGTAGCGTTCGCCAACCAGGACATCCTCCAGCAAATAGGATCCGTTGGCGGCGGGATTTGCAACCGGCGCGCCAAGTCCGTCGGCTCTTACAACAACATTCTCGACGTTTCCGGTCCCGCCATCGAGCGTAATCGTGCCGGAGATATCGCCTCCGACAGGTTCAGCTAAACCCCAAATGGTCATATCATCGAAAAAGAAACCGGGGAGTTGAAATGATCCATCACTCCCGAATGTAAAGCGGTACTGCGGAGTTTGGCCAACGTATTGCCCGATCGGGATGACAAAATATTGCCAACCGTCGGATTCACCTGCCCAGCAGGGAATCTCTTCACCAATGCATGGATTGCTAAAAACACTCGGCTGTGGGTAATCGTCCAAAGGAGTTACTAATTCCCAGGTAACACCGCTGTCAATACTGACCTTAAAATGGCAGCCGTCATAGCTCTGCTCTGAAGAATACCACATCCAGAACTCCACTGTCGCCCCGGCACTCTCAACAGCAAGTTCGGGGATCAGGGTCATGTTATAGCAGGCATTATTGGCATAAATACCGTCCAGCACTGTTCCCCAGCAGTTGGCGCCTCCGTGTGCAGACCCCGGACCGGTCGTAGGTGAACCCCATTGCCAGCCGTCGAGGTTATCGGAAGTCCAGAGACCAGCCGTGACTTCGAAATCTTCAAGATAAGAGGGATCCCCCACGATGATCGAGGTTGAGGTCGCCGGTCCAAGATAGGGATCAGCAAAAGGACGAACATAATACATCAGGTTGCCGTCCGGAGCATTCGCATGCGTATAGGTTTGGACGCCTCCGGCGACGGTTGCGAGCAGCGTGCCGATACCGGGCTGACCAAGCCAAACCTGCACATTGTCAATGGTCAGGGGATTGTCGTTGGTATCGGTTGTGGGATCGGTCCAAGTCAAGACAACATCGGAACCGGACAGGTTGGCATTGAAATTGGTAATGGGATTCGGGAAGCCGTCAGGTTGGTTGATCAGAATGGCGAGACCATTAGTGGGGCAGTCTATACCCTCCTGATTGAAACACACCTGAATTCCGTCCGAACCATCATCGTTCTCGATTCCGGCCGTGCAACTACTCGCATCAGAAACCGTATTGTACTGAATTACGATGTTGCCGTTCGAGTACAGGAAGCATTGGAAAGTCTCGGGATTTCCAGGTAGGTTCCAATGTGCCACAGCATCAAATTGAATAACGAATCGATCATTAGCCGCGTCGTGATATGTATAGACATGACCGTCATTGCCGTTATCCGAATCGAGATCATCCCAGAACATGGCAATGAAGTTGTTTGGCTCCCATTCCGTGGGAATAGCCTCATTCCAATTATTGCTTCCCGTATTGGTTCCTCCAAGAACAAGATAACCATTTGACCCAAGACTCATTGAGTTATAGGTTTGCTCATAGAAAGTGAAATCAAACGGCAAGTCTAGAATCATCGCACCATCATCCGAGAGCAGCCGCTCCGTTCCGAGCGCGGAGATATCGAACCAGTTATAGGTTGTCACGGAGTATTGATACTCATCCAGAGTACTGCCGGACCGGCGGCTGGACGCGGGGCGGTCGCCGATTCGGCCGTACTCTTTCAGTTGACTAAGCTGCCAGCCATTGACGACGGGAGTTCCGGCGTCATGGAGTTCGATTATTTGTTGAATTTCAAACTGCGAGAGGGGTTCTTCCGCAGCGAGTTTCGTTTTTAGATTGTCGCGTTCTGAGTCCGAAACAGCGAGAGCGGTTCCGGCCACTAACACGAACAGGATAAATCCCAGTTTTAGACAACAGCTTGACACGCGATCCATAGTTAGCTCCTGCTGTAAATTGACTCCTCGGTACATAACTCTATAACTAACTCAACTGAAGGTAAATAATCAATAATCCTTTTTGATTTTAATAAGAATTTTATTGGGGTAAAAACTCCCTAATACTCGTTATTTTTGTTGCCAAACAACTTGGGGATTGAAGGATAATTGCGGTCATAATGGCAACAGCAGCATAAACAAAAGCATACAAAAGTTCTGTACTCTTCGCGCAACTCGACTAAAAGGACATTGCCGAAAGGGCGAACCAACGCACAGAACAAACCTCCTTTCCATTCTCTCATTTTTATGCTGAATTCAGTGAATTAGGCCAAAGTGACGGTTCGGCTTATCCATGGGAGGACATCGTTGTAAATAAGTTAGACTCGGATAATAAACCTTTACTGATAGGCAGGTGAACTCGGACTGATAAGGCACCTTTAGCTGGAAAATTGTTTGAACTCCCATTGACCTTTACATCACGATTTACCATACTATAGAATGTGATTAAAAAGGTCTAATATTCGAGCCTCGCACAAGGTAAACCCTTATAAATCATGCCAGAAGCCACCTCGCAAATCCAATCTGCTGTCCACTCGGAGGTGAAGAAGAGAGAGGTTCTCTGTTCGCACTGCGGCTTGCCGGTGCCTCAACCGTTGATTCGGCAGGATCGAGAAGAGCAGTTTTGTTGCGGAGGCTGCGAAGCGGTTTATGGGATTTTGCATGATTGCGATCTTGATGAATATTATAAGCTTCGTGATGAATTATCCAGTGATAAGCCAAAGCCGGCGCAGGTTTCCGGCAAGGATTTTTCTTATTTTGATGACCCGGAGTTTCTGAAACGATTCGCGCTTCCGAAGACCAAGGGAAATCTGAGTGTTCAATTGTATGTCGAGGGTATTCATTGTGTTGCGTGCAGTTGGCTGATCGAGAAGGTGCTGATGGAACGCGAAGGGGCGGCCTTCGCGCGGCTGGATATTGGGAAGTCAATCGTAGAGATCGTGTTTGATCCAGCGGAAGTGACTTTGAGCCGTTTGGCGGGAGTGCTGGATTCCATTGGTTATGCTCCGCATCCGATTCAGGAAGACTCGGTGGCGATTGCCTCCCGGCGGGAGACGCGCAGCTTGCTGATGCGAATGGGGATTGCCGGAGCGGCGGCGGGGAATATCATGCTGTTAGCGGTCTCGCTTTATGTCGGGGAGTATACGGGAATTGATGTCGATCAGGCGAACCTGTTCCGCTGGATTAGCTTGGGGCTCTCCCTCCCCGCTCTGTTGTACTCGGCACAACCGTTTTTCAAGGGCGCATGGTCGGGACTTAAGCACGGGATGCTGCACATGGATTTGCCGATCAGTCTGGGAATTTTAAGCGCCTTTGCCATCAGTCTGACAGCCACGATTCTGGGTCGCGGCGAAGTTTTTTATGATACTCTGACCTTACTGATCTTCCTGTTGTTATGCGGCAGGCTGCTTTTAAGCCGGGCGACCAAGTGGGCGATGGGAACAAGTGAAAAATTGCTCGATCTCGAACCACGCACCGCTCGCCTTTTAGTGGAGGGTGAAAGTCGAGAGGTTTCGCTGTCCAGTGTACAGTTGGGAAACAGATTGAGAGTTCTGCCGGGAGAAACGATTCCGGTGGATGGGGTTCTGCAGTCGGAATTTGCGATCGTTGGTGAAGCTCACTTAACCGGAGAGTCCGAAGCGGTCAGCAAGAGGGCGGGCGATCAGCTCTATGCAGGGTCAACGGTAGAGCAGTCTCCGCTCGAGATGTCCGCTACCGCAGTCGGCGAAACAACGCGGCTGGCTCGGCTGGCGCAAATGATGAAAGAAGCTTCTTCGCAGCGCGCGCCGATTGTGGCGTTGCATGATCGCATCGCTGGATATTTCGTGGCGGCGGTACTCACCCTTGCATTGATTACAGGAGTGATATGGCTGATGGTTGATCCGTCGCGTGCGCTCTGGAACGCGGCAGCGCTATTGGTGATAACCTGTCCCTGTGCGCTGGGCTTGGGAACTCCGGTGGCTTTGGCGATTGCGATGGGCCGTGCCGCGCGACGGGGACTGTTCGTTAAAGGTCAGGACGGGATCGAGCGGCTGTCGCGGGTTCGGCATGTGATTCTGGACAAGACCGGTACGCTGACCGAGGGGAAGCTGAAGTTAGTGGATAGCTACTATGCGAGCGATGCTGCTTCAGACAGGGATTCCGGGCACCCGAGGACGGGAGCCTCGGCGGAAAGGTATTCCGGCGGGGAACCGCAAAGCCTTAATCCCCGCTCGGCGGAGCATCACGAAATTTTGCAGGCGGTGGCGAATCTGGAAAAGCTCTCGGGACATGCGATTTCAACAGCATTTGTGGGGATTGCAGAAACAAAGAATACAATTATCGAATTCAAGACAATTCCGGGACAGGGAATTGAAGGTAAGATTAGTTCATCGCACTATTTGATTGGTTCCGAAGCTTTCTTGAGAAATCGGGGCGTTGACGTGAACTCCTCCTTCATCGAGTTTGCGAAACATTCGGCAATAAAGAGCCTGACGACGATCTATGTCAGTCGAGATAATATAGCCGTTGCGGCATTTGCGCTGGGCGATCCGCTGCGCGGCGGCGCGGAGTCCTCTGTGAATGAGTTGAAGCAGATGAATCTTGAGTTGGAGATTCTGTCGGGTGATCTTCCTGAGGTTGTCGCTTCCGTCGCACGGCAATTGAATATCGATTCCTATCGCGGGCGCGTCAGTCCGGAGGAAAAGATCGGGCGTGTGGAAGAGCTGGAAAGTTCCGGCGTGACGACGGCGATGATTGGCGATGGTGTGAATGATGCGGCGGCCCTTTCGCGCGCGACGGCAGGGATTTCGGTGGCGGGCGCGACGGAGATTGCACGGGATGCGGCGGATATTTTTGTTTCGCAGCGCGGGCCGGGAGCGATTGCGGATTTGTTCAAGCTGTCAAAACGATCCATGAAGGTTGTGCGGCTGAATATCGCGATTGCGATTTTCTATAATATCATCGGCGCGGGACTGGCGATGGCCGGTCTGGTCAGTCCCTTGGTCGCGGCAGTGCTGATGCCGATCTCGTCGGTGACGGTATTGACGATTGCGGCGAAGGGGTGAC
>JAHIZR010000148.1 GCA_018814465.1 bacterium
CAGCTTGCGCCCGATTCAAAATTCCATATCCGGACCTCACCCAGAGTTGAATCTGAGGCGACCAGCATTGTTCCCTCGTGACTGAGAGCAAGGTCAATGGGGCCAGGACCGGCACTCAATCTGCCAGATTCAGCAAAGGTATCTGACGACAATCTTGCGATTCCGTGTCCATTCTGGAGAGCGATGTACGCAATGTCGCCTCCCAGCGAGAAACAAACATCCGACGGCGGAGTTTGGAAATGAAGCGTATCGTGAGCGAAGAAATCAAGCAAGTCCACTATATAAACAGAAGAATCGCCCCGGCAGGCGATCCATACTTGCATTTCTTCGACTGGCTTGAGGGTGAGACGACGGGGAGCAAGGCCAACTCCCAATGTATCAACATTCGTATCATCCCGGCCAAAGCGACGGAAATTCCCGTTCGCATTAATTAAAAATATCTTCGTAGCAACGCGATTCAGGCACAGATCGAGCGGCACACCACCGGTTTCCAGCAAGTCAATCCGCTCCATGTGCGGCAGCGAATAAATCGCAATCTTTCCGAGATAGTTATTCGCAAGGTACAAAGCGGTTCCGGGAAGCGCAAAGGCGGCTGAACTCACTACCTCACCAATTTCCCGAGTTACCGTGATCTCATTGGTGAGCAGACTGAAGAACGTAACCTCTCCACTTTCCGCACTAAAGGCGGCTCCAACCGGCGGATAAATCGGATAAGGATCCGTCTGCGCAACTTTATCCTTGCAGCCCGTGGAAAGCAGACAGCATAGAATAAGCAGCCAGAAGCCCCCGTGTCCATACTTCATAGCTAACGCTCTTTAATGTTTAGCCAATGACCCATTTTATCGCGCTTCGTCTGGAGATAATGATAGTTGATTTCAGTCGGGGGAATATCAATCGGGACGCGTTCCGTAACCTTAATGCCGAAAGCTTCCAGTTGCTTCACCTTTTCGGGATTATTCGTCATCAGACGGATTCTGTTCACATTCATACGGCGAAGGATTTGCGCCGCGGCACCATAGTCGCGAAGATCCGGCTTGAAGCCAAGTTCGATATTCGCTTCCACCGTATCATAGCCGTGATCCTGAAGTTTGTAGGCCTGAAGCTTCGGTCCCAGTCCGATGCCGCGTCCTTCCTGACGCAGGTAGATCACCATCCCCGCCCCCTCATCATTGATTCTATCGAGGGCAAAATCCAACTGATTGCCGCAGTCACACCGCGCGCTGCCGAAGACATCACCCGTCAGACATTCGGAATGCACGCGAATCAACAGCGGCTCTGCGGGCGGAATCTCGCCTTTGA
Source organism: bacterium (assembly GCA_018814465.1). GTDB lineage: Bacteria > Electryoneota > RPQS01 > RPQS01 > RPQS01 > JAHIZR01. Next base: position 1,300 of record JAHIZR010000148.1, read on the forward strand.
CAATAGCCAGATGATCTAGTTTTTTATAGCGATCTTCGAAATGCATGAGGGTGAATTCGCCGTGCTTCGTGGGAAATCCGACGCGCACTCGTTCATCCATAAAATATTCATGCTTCGTGCGATAAACGATTAGATCTTCAATCGAGATCAGTTTCAGGTTGTGCTTCGAAGCATACTTGCGCAAGTCGGGGAGCCGCATCATGGTGCCGTCATCGTTCATGATCTCGCACAAAACACCGGACGGATAGAGCCCAGCAAGACGCGCCAGATCAACCGAGGCTTCCGTCTGTCCCTGCCGTTCAAACACTCCGCCTTCCCGCGCCCGCAAAGGATGGATATGACCGGGACGTCCCAGATCGGCGGGATGGGTGCCCGGATCGGCAATTGCCCGCACCGTGCGCGCACGATCATAACATGAAATGCCCGTGGATGTGCCGTGCAGATAGTCCACTGATTCAGTGAACGCCGTCCCAAGCGGAGCAGAGTTCACCGGAACCATCGGTCTAAGCTGCAATTGATCCGCCCGATCATTCAGCATCGAAACACAGATCATGCCGCGACCGTGCGTCGCCATAAAATTAATCGAATCGGGAGTCACACATTCGGACGCCTGCACCAGATCGCCTTCATTCTCGCGATCCTCGGCATCCACCACAATCACCAGTTTGCCTTCGGAAATATCGACAAGGGCATCTTCAATTCGATCCAGCATCGCGTTCTTTTTCTCCGCTGTTTGGATAATGGTTCACGCCTTCGCGGAATCCGGGTGAATAACTTGTCCGGCGGGAAACAGCTTCTCGATGTATTTGCCGATCATGTCCACTTCGAGATTCGTTTTTGATCCCGGCCGCAATCTATGCATATTAGTAATTTTCCAAGTGTGGGGTATGATGCCGACCTGATAACAGTCATCCTTCAGATAGGCAACGGTCAGGGAAATGCCGTCCATGGCGATCGAACCCGTGGAAATCACATACTTCGTGAGTTCGGGAGGCATCTTTACGGTGATAACTCTATTATCGCTTTCCTCCTCGATCCGGACAACCGCGCCCACGCCGTCCACATGCCCCTGAACCAGATGGCCGCTCAGCTCCTCCCCTAACTTCATGGGACGCTCGAGATTGACCAGCGATCCTTCCTCTAAATCTCCCAGATTTGTCTTATCCAGCGTGATTTGCATCAGGTCGCAGGTAAAACACGACTCTTTGATATCGAGGGCGGTCGTACAGCAGCCATTGATCGCGATACTGCCGCCTTCCTTCAAGCCATTTGTCATTGGACCGGCGTCGATAGTCAATACCTTCCCGCAGTCGGAAGACTTGATACTCTTCACTATTCCGGTTCGTTCAACGATTCCTGTGAACATTTCTTTCCAATTCCAGCCATATATCCGGCCCGACCTGTTTCATGGTTACCGTATCGAATTCGGGCACATCTTTCATTTCGGTCAGTCCCAACGCTCCCACTGCGGATCGTCCGTCAGAGCCGATAACCTTCGGAGCGATGGCCACTATGAATTTATCAAATAAATTCTCACGAATCAAGGCCGCATGCAAGGTTCCGCCGCCCTCGACCAAAACTGAGGTGATTCCGGCGGCTGCCAGTTCGCGAACCGCACAATTCAAGTCGATCCGCCCTTCCGCATTAGCGTCGCATAAAATCACCTTCGCCCCTGTATTCTCAATCCGCTTGCGCTTCCCGGGATCCGCGTTTTTGGTGGTGATAAGCCACGTGTTTTCAGGGTCAACCTGATGAAAAACCTGAGTTTCCTCGGTCACCCGAAAACGCGAGTCACAGATAATCCTGACGGGATTAGGTCCTTCAACATGTCTCACTGTCAAAGCAGGATCATCATCCAGAACCGTTTGAGAACCCACCATCACCGCATCCATTCCGGCGCGCAGTTTATGAACCTCCGCTCTGGCCTCTTTAGAGGTAATCCAGCGGGATTCGCCGTTTCCCAAGGCTATGCAGCCATCCAAGGTCTGCGCAACCTTAAGCAGAATCCAAGGGCGATGCTTGGTCATGTAGGTAATAAAGGGACGGTTCAGCGCGCGGGCTTCCGCTTCCAGCACTCCCACTATCACCTCGATCCCCGCCTCGCGAAGCTGCTGAATACCTTTCCCCTGCACTAACGGATTCGGGTCTTCATGCCCTAAGACGATCTGCGCGACGCCGGCTTGAATCAGCGCCGCCGTACAAGGAGCGGTTTTCCCAACATGACAGCACGGTTCCAGATTAACATAGATTGTCGCGCCCTTCGCTTGTGCGGGCGTGAGTTTTTTCAGCAGAGCAACTTCCGCATGCAAATCACCATATTTGCGGTGATAGGAAGTCGCCAATACCGCGCCGTCCTTGACCGCAACC
>JAHIZR010000149.1 GCA_018814465.1 bacterium
ATCATCACCGTCGGACGATAATACCGCTCGATCAGCCGCGAAGCGACGATTCCGATCACTCCCGGATGCCAGCCTTCCCGCGCCAGCACGATCGAGTAGCGATCAGACGGATTCATCGTCTCGCGCACCTCCGTGATGGCATCGACTAACGTCGTATTGTCGATCTCCTTGCGGCGGCGATTCTCCTCCTCGAGAATCTTGGCGATCTCGCGCGAACTGGTCTTGTCGCGAGTGGTCAGCAGCTGCACCGCGCGCAAGGCGCTGCCCAACCGGCCGACCGCATTGATGCGCGGCGCAATGTTGAATACGATCTGACCAACATCAATCCGCCCGTTCCGAATCGAAGCCGATTCCACCAGCGCGGCCATCCCGACTTCCGGCGAGGTATTCAGCTTGTCCAAGCCCTGCTTCACGAAAACCCTGTTCTCGTCCGTCAGCGGAACGATATCCGCGGACGTGCCCAGCGCGACAAGATCGATGTATTTCTCGCAGTAATCCTCATCAAGCCCGAGCTTCCTGGCGATCGCCATCGCCATCTTATAGGCAACACCGACGCCAGCCAGCTCCTTGTAGGGATAACCACAGTCGCTGCGCTTGGGATCGAGAACAGCGCTCGCGTTCGGAATCGCTTCCCCCGGTTCATGATGATCGGTGATGATGAGCTCCAACCCCTTCGAGACGGCATACTTCGACTCATCCACGGACGTGATTCCGCAGTCAACCGTGACGATCAACTGCGCGCCCTGCTCCAAAATCGCGTCGATTCCGGCGCAGGAGAGACCATACCCCTCCGCTTGACGGTCGGGAATATACGATATCACATCCCCGCCCAGATCCTTCAGAAAAAGATACAGCATCGAAACCGATGTGATCCCGTCAACATCATAATCTCCGTAGACAGCTACGCGCTCGCGCCTGTGCAAGGCTTCGATGATTCTGTCCACGGCGAGCTCCATGTCCGCCATCAAATACGGATCATACAGGTCGGTTGGCGAAGGTTCGAAAAACTTTCGAACCGCTTCCGCCGTGTCTATGCCCCGATTCATCAGAATCCGGGCAATCGTATAGGGTACGTTCGCAGTTTTGGCTAGAGCTTCAATCTCCTCATGAGGTCTGCTCTCCACCATTTCCCATTTGGGTTGCATGGGTGGTTCCTTTTATCATAATAAAAAACAAAAAACATTTTAGACCTCCTTGCTCTCGGTGGGAACGACGTTCATGCGCGCATCAACCACCATACACTGCTCTTTCTTGGAAAAGAACAACACAGGATTCATGTCCATCTCACTGATCTCTGGGAATTCAACGGCCAACGCCGACAATCGCTCGATCTGCTCGTTGAGATACTTCAAATGCACCGGCTTCTCACCGCGAATTCCCTTCAAAATCGGATAGCCGCGCAGGCTTTCCACCATGGACCGGGCATCCACATCCGAAACCGGAGCCAGCCGGAAAGCGACGTCCTTCAGCACTTCCACATAGATCCCGCCCATCCCGACCATGATCAATTTGCCGAACAACGGATCGCTGGATACTCCCAGCACCACTTCGCGTCCCCCTATGATCATCGGCTCAATCGTGACCGCCCACTTCTTGATTTTCGGCGTCAGCTTCGCCACGTTCGCGGCCACCTCATCATAAGCTTCCAGCAACTCCGCTTCATTGCGCAAATTCAGCTTGATTCCCCCCACATCAGATTTATGCGAAACTTCGTCGGCGGCCAGCTTCAGCACGACCGGATACTTCATCTTCTTGGCCGCCTTTACAAGCCGCTCGCGGCTGTCAATCAGATCGGAGGAAATCACCGGAAATCTCCAGGCACGCAGCAAATCGAAAACCTCGTTCCGGTTCAGCGCGCTGCGTCCGCTGCTCAATACCCCATCGATAATCTTGCGGACTTTCTTGCGGTCCACATCCTCGAATCCAATCACCTGACCGACCGGACGCTCCTGCATCTTGCGGTAACGATACATCGCCGCCAAAGACTGCACCGCAGCCTCCGGAAACTCGTACACCGGAACGCCTGCATTGCGAAGAATAATCTTCCCTTCCCGCTCATCTTCCCGGTTCAGAAAACAGCATACGATCGGCTTGCGCCTGTCGCGGTTCTTCTCGAATGTATTGACGATTCCGTTCGCTACGTCCTTTGCCGTCACCGACGCTCGCGGCGGCGTAAACAGCACCACCACCGCATCGATATTCGGATCTTCAAGCAGATAACCCGCCACTAACTCGAATTCCTTCGCCCCTGCGGCTGCTATCATATCCACCGGATTATTGATGCTGGCGTCTTCCGCAAGCACCTTGCGCAGCTTCTCGCGCGTCTCCTCGGAAAACTCCGCCATCTCCAAACCATAGCCGCCCACGGCATCCGTAGCCAATATCGCCGGTCCGCCCCCGTTGGAAACGATTCCGATCCGCGCGCCTTGCGGCAGCGGCTGCATCTTAAAAGCCTGCGCATAATCGAATAATTTCTCAACCGTGTCCACGCGCAGCACGCCGGTGGCCTCGAACAGTGCTTCCACCGAAACATCCGACGCCGCAAGACTGGCGGTATGCGAGGAGGCCGCCTTGGCTCCCGCCGCCGTCCTGCCTGATTTCACCGCGATAATCGGTTTCTTGCGATTCATCTCGCGGGTCAAGGTAACGAACCGATGCGGATCGCCGAAACTCTCGATATAGAGCAGAACAAGCTCCGTCAGGTCGTCGTCTTTCCAGAATGCCAGGCAATCATCCACGCTCACATCCGTATGGTTGCCCAAACTGACAAAGGACGACAGCCCGAGCTTCATACTCGTCGCGCGCTCGATAATCGCGACACCCAAGGCGCCCGACTGAGACAAAAACCCGATATTCCCTTCCAACGGCAGATGACTGGCAAAGGTCGCATCCATCCGCACACCCGCATCCGTGTTGATCACACCCATGCAGTTCGGTCCGATCATGCTCATTCCATACTGACGGATGCGCTCGAAAATCTGCTGCTCCAACTGCGCGCCCTTCGTACCGGTCTCACTGAATCCCGCGGTAATCATAATCACTGCTTTAATATCTTTGCGCCCGCAGTCGTCCACGGCCTGCAGCGCGAGCTGCTTGGGCACACAAACGATTGCCATATCGACTTCATCCGGAATTTCCAGCACACTGCGATAAGCCCGCATGGAACGGATAAACTTGGCTTTGGGATTCACCGGATAGACCGGCCCGTTAAAACCGAAGTCCACCAGATTCTTTACGATTGTATGACCAATGGTTTCGGGAGTCCGGCTGGCTCCGATAACCGCGATTGATTTGGGTTTGAAAATGGCGTCGAGATTCCGAAGGTTCTTCGTGGCATCCACCGGACGACGCAGACCCGGCTTCGCCGCGCTTTTCACTTGCGACATGGTTGGTTTTTACTCAGATCCGTTTATTGTAGCCGTTCCCACGACCAGGTACCAGTGAGAATCGCGATGCGCATAAAGCTCGAATCCCGCTTTAGTAAAGTACGGATTCCACATCGCCGGTGAACAACACTGGTCGTGAAAGAACATATCATAGTTCGTAGTTATTGCTTCCCCGTCGTACCAATATCCCCGCTTGCCGTCTCTCTCAAAAAGGAAAAACGGCACGCCCTTCAGGTAGTTGACACAATACCCATTTTCTATACCCAGAATTCCCGCTTGATCTTTGCCGTTCAGCAGAATATGATAATCCACAATCGCGGGAGCGGTGGTGGGGGAATCATTATAATCGGAAAAGCGGTACTCGATGATGCAGTCATCCCCATACAGCCAAGCGGCGGCAATCCCCGGCCTGGTCGCCTCGGCGGCCACAAACTCAGCTGCTTGCCCGCCGTTTTTCCTAAGCTGAAAGCGCGCGAAACGAGGACTTTTCATGATACCTGTCGTGTCCGGATCAATCCGGCAAAGTTCCCAAAAATCACCGCGCGCCGAAATCGCACTCCAACTGTCTTCGTCCGTCTGTTCAAACCAGTTGCGCCCCCATG
>JAHIZR010000150.1 GCA_018814465.1 bacterium
CCAGCTGTCAATCGAAAGCTATCTTGGCTTTCCGTTGTATGGCGAGGCGAGTGAGCCGATCGGCGTATTGGTTATCGCCGACAGCAAGCCGATGCCGAACATCGATTTTGCGAAATCCGTGATTGAAATATTTGTTCCCCGCGCTGCTGCGGAGATCGCTCGTACAGTCGCGGAACAGGCATTGATTGAAAGCGAAGCAAGCCTGCAGGCAACGGTATCTTCGATGGACGACTTGCTGTTCATTCTTGACCGGGATGGAGTTTTCATTGATTTTCGCAGTCCGGAAGAAGCCTCCAGTCTGTATACTACGCCTGATCTCTTTCTGGGTAAATCTTTTCGGGAAGTTATGCCTCCCCCTGTCGTCAAGGCACTCGATCAAGCCTTCCGCGAGGTCATTACTAAAAAGAAAGCCGTGCGAGCCGAATATGCGCTTGCTATAAATGGCATAGATTCCTGGTTTGAAGCTCGCTTCGCGCCGCGCGAGAATGATAAAGGGCAAATTACCGGGGCTACGGTCGTCGTTCATGAGATCACTGAACAGAAGCGCGCGGAGAGGGAACTCAATGAATCTAATTCGCGCTTCCGCGACATGGCATTGAGCACCTCTGACTGGCTTTGGGAAGTTGATGAGAACGGCGCTTACGTTTTTTGTTCTGACAAGGTTTTGAAAGTGCTGGGGTATCATCCGGAAGAGTTGATCGGGAAGACTCCCTTTGATATTATGCCGCCTGAGGAAGCGGAAAGGATTGGAAGCAGGTTTCAAGAGCTTGCAGCCCAAAAAGCTCCAATCAAGGATTTGGAGAATTGGAATCTGCACAAGGACGGGCACAGGGTCTGCCTGTTAACAAATGGTGTTCCGATATTAGACGAGAAGGGGAATCTCGCGGGTTATCGAGGAACAGACATTGATGTTACTGAGCGGAAATCCATCGAGCGTGCGCTTCGAAACAGTGAAGCCACTCTGCGGGCCACCCTGGAATCCACCGGCGATGGTATTCTGGTTGTCGACAGCGAAGGGCGAGTGGTTCAGACGAATGACCAGTTCGTTAAATTATGGCGGATTCCGCAAGAGGTTCTCGATACCGGCGACGACAATATACTCCTTGGTCATGTCTTAGACCAGCTGGTCGATCCGCAGGCGTTTCTTGACAAGGTACAGCAGTTATATCAGTCCTCGGAAGAGGATTTCGATGTGCTGCATTTCAAGGATGGCCGGGTGTATGAACGCTTTTCCTCGCCGCTGATTTTGAACGACGAAGTTGCGGGGCGGGTTTGGAGTTTCAGCGATGTTACGGATCGCGTTCAGGTAGAGGAAGAGCTTCGGCGCAACAAGCTGATGACAGATACCGCGAACGCCTCCATCCTTTGGATTCGGCGGGACGGAATGTTGACCGATGTCAACGGCGCGGTTTGTGAGATGCTTGGGTACACGCGCGAGGAACTGCTCACGATGTCTGTTTTCGACTTCGACAAGCAGTACGACCGGGACCGCTGGGCTATTTCATGGCAGGAGACAAAAACAACGGCAAAGTCTCACAGCTTCTCGGAACATATCCGCAAGGACGGCCAGATTATTCCCGTTGAAATCATCAGCAATTATATCGATTACAACGGGGAGGAATTCCAATGCTGTTTCGTGACGGACATCACGCGGCGCAAACGAAACGAGACAGTACAGTCCGTGTTATACGAGATTTCGGAGGCCACGGGACGCACTGATTCATTAGTGGAATTGCTGGAGGTCATTCAGAAGCAGATTGGGCGGCTGATTGATACGAGCAATTTCTATGTTGCGCTTCATGATGAAGCCAGCGGTTTGTATACGTTCCCCTATGTGGTTGACGCTGTTTCCGGCGATCCCATGAAGATTCCTCCCCAAGACCTCAAGCGCAGCCTCACGGACTACGTAAGGCGGCGGGGAGAGGCTACTCTGTTGTTGAGTGAAGATATTCAAGCTCTGGCGGATGCCGGTGAAATTGGTTTGTTAGGGGAAATGGCAAAAATCTGGATGGGGGTGCCGTTAATACTATCGGGCCGTGTGATCGGCGTTGTTGGCATCCAAAGCTACACGAATGCAGATCAGTATACTCCTCAAGATAAAGACTTGCTGTCGATAGTCGCCAGCTCGATTGCGATGGCAATCGAGCGCAAGCAGTCCGAAGAGGATTTGGCAGCGGCCAACCAGATGATGCGAAACGTGCTGGATACGATTCCGGTGCGGGTGTTCTGGAAGGATGTCAATTCCGTATATCTTGGCTGCAATGAACTGTATGCCTTCGACGCGGGCTGCGACGATTCGAGTGAAGTAATCGGCAAGACGGATGCGGATCTGAAGTGGAAATCGGAAGCGGAGAGCTTTCAAGCGACCGATCGTGATATTATGGCCACCGGAATTCCCAGGATCGACTATCTTGAACCACTCTATTATCCGGACGGTTCGCGAGGCTGGTCGCAAACGAGCAAGATCCCGCTGCGGAATACAAACGATCAAATTGTCGGTGTACTCGGCGTCTATCAGGATATTACGGACCGCATTCGCGCGGAGGAAGCGGTGCGGCACGAGCGAGATCATGCGCAGCGCTATTTGAACATCGCAGGCGTGATTCTCATCGCGCTGAACACCGAGGGCATCATTACGATGATTAATCCGAAAGGCTGCAGCATACTTGGCTATAAACAGGAAGAATTGATTGGAGAGAATTGGTTCGATAAATGCGTTCCTTTCGATATTCGCGAGAGCACGAGAGCCGAGTTTTGCACATTGCTTACCGGTGTCAAGGGCAATGTAGGCAGTTTCGAGAATCCGGTTCTTACGGCGAGCGGCGAACGACGACTCATTTCCTGGAATGACACGCTGGTGCGGGATGACGACGGCATTGTAATAGGGACCCTGTCTTCCGGCGAAGATATTACTGACCGGAAGCGTTCGGAAGCCATCCTCCTGCAGAAGGAAGCGAATCTCGCGGAAGCGCAGCGGATCGCGAAGGTGGGTAGTTGGGAGTACAATCTCGAAACCGATGAAATCGAAGCTTCGGATGAGCTGCACCGGATTTACGGCTTGGATCCGGCTCATAAGGTAAACCGCTGCGGTGTTTTCTCGCTGATGACGCATCCCGATGACAAGGATCGTGTGTTTGCGTCCAACGAAGCCTGCAATAAGAACGGGAAGTCGATCGACATGAGATACCGGATCGTCAGGACCGATGGCGAAGTACGGCACGTTCATGAACAGGCCCATGTGAGGCTTGATCAGAACGGCCGGCCGCTGCATGTATTCGGCACCGTGCAGGACATTACCGAGCAGGTAAACGCTGAAGAGGAGCGGAAGTCGCTGGAATCGCAGCTGCGGCGGACGCAGCGGTTGGAGACCATCGGAACGCTCGCCGGGGGGATTGCGCATGACTTCAACAACATTCTAACGCCGATTTTAGGATATGCCGATATGGCGATGATCAGTGTCCCGGAGGACCACGATGTTCGTCAGGATCTGGAGCATGTTATCAAAGCCGCGCATCGCGCGAAAGAGCTGGTAAAGCAGATTCTTGCGTTCAGCCGCCAAGGCGATCAGGAGAAGAAACCACTGGAGATTCACCTGATCGTCAAGGAAGTGCTGGAATTGCTGCGAGCGACCCTCCCTTCGACCATTGAGATTCGCCAGAATATCCAGATGGATTGCGGGAGTGTGCTGGCGGATCCTTCGCAGATTCATCAAGTCATGATGAATCTATGCACAAATGCTTTTCATGCAATGCGAGCGAACGGCGGCACGCTCAGCGTCAATCTGACGCTTGACACCGAATTCGCCCGAATCCGTCCGGGCTTGACCGAGCAGCCCTATGTTAAGCTGACGATCAGCGACACCGGATACGGGATGAACAAGGAAACATTAGATCGAATATTTGAGCCGTTCTTCACAACCAAGGGAGTCGGTGAGGGGACCGGGCTGGGGCTTTCCGTGGTTCACGGTATTATCACCAATCACGGAGGGGAGATTAGCGTTGACAGCACGCCGGGCAAGGGAACGACTTTCAGCATCTACCTGCCGCAGGTTCAGCATCACACCAGCGCCCATACGAGCACTTCATCCAACGCGGGCGGAGGCGATGAGCATATCCTGCTCGTGGACGATGAAGAAGAGATTACGATCATGACAAAGCGGATACTGGAAAAGTACGGTTATCGCGTGACGACCCGCAACAGCAGTGTGGACGCGCTCAAGCTGTTTTCGGCAAGTCCGAGGGAGTTCGATTTGGTCATCTGTGATCAGACGATGCCCTACCTTACCGGCAGCGAACTTTCCAGCGAACTGCTGGCGATTCGACCCGATATACCGATTATCATGATGACTGGATACAGCGAATCGATTACGGCGAAAGACGCGCGCAGGCTCGGAATTCGCGACTATTTAAACAAACCCCTTATTGCGAGTGAATTGACTTCCGCGATTCGCAAGCAACTGGGTCATTCTAAAACTTCTGAGGTTTGATTCACATGGCTCGAATTCTTGTGATAGACGATGACGAAGATGTAAGGAACATGCTGCGGCGCATTCTGGAGCATGATGGACACGAAGTGTCCGATGCCGCGAACGGCGACTTGGGCCTGCGCCAATACAGGGCGAATCCCGCCGATCTGGTGATAACCGATATTATTATGCCGGAGAAGGAAGGGATCGAGACGATACGGGAGTTGCGGCGGGAGTTCCCGGACGTGCGCATTATTGCTATTTCCGGCGGCGGCCGTGTCGGTCCCAGCGACTATTTGAACGCCGCCCGCATGATGGGAGCCAAAAGAACATTCACCAAACCCTTCAGCCGCCAGGAGATTCTGGATTGCGTTCATGAACTCTGCGGCGACCAGTAGAGCATATCTCAAAAACACTGTAGTGGAAAGAGTTCGCCGCGCCGGGCGTTCCCGCCCGGCTCGGCGAGGTTTATGCCGATCCCCCTCTGATATTTGGGGGATACTCTAATAACTAATTATCAAGTCCCTTCTCACATCCTCAGGGAGGAGTTTTACTCTTGCCAGTCATCGAACATGCCCGTACCAAAGCGCCCGCTGATTATGATTCGGACAACCATCGCAAATGGGAATTCAACAACAGCCTTTATCAGAAGCATCTCGAGATTTATTTGGATGCGATGTATAAGCACCTGAGATTCACGGGAGCGAAGCAGGTGCTCGACGCCGGCTGCGGCGAGGGCATTGTTTATCGGGCGATGCGGGAACGCGGCTATATCGGCGATTGGACCGGTTTTGACAACAGCGCTGAAGCGATCGCGTTTTGCAGGCAGGCGTCACCCGAAGCCGAATGGCATGTTTCGAGCGCCTATACGCTGCCCTTCAAGAATCGGAGTTTTGAGCTTGTGTTCAGTTCACAGGTACTGGAACACCTGAAAGGTCCCGGCAAACCGCTGTCCGAGTTTGCGCGAGTGGCAGACAAATGGATGCTGCTTTCCGTGCCATATGAACCGATCTTTCGGATTCTGACCTGGTTTTCGATCAATCTCAAGATTGGAGGGGATCCGGGTCATGTGAATCACTGGACGCCCGCGGGATGGCGGAGTTTTGTACAGAGAGTGGGGCGTCTGCATTGCTGGGATCGCTCCACGATTTATCAAATTGCACTGGTAGATATGAGAGGCAGCGATTCGACGCAGACGGTGGAATCCGCATTATAAGAGACCGTTAGTTGTGCGGATCGCCGGCTGTTGATTTCTATCGGCGGTGTGGTTGAAATCCCGCAACGGCTTCTCGGTGGCGGGGACTGTGAAATGGATTTCACATAACGAAACAGCCCCTCTTAAACGATTCTTTTTATATGACTTCGCTGTCGCAATCAAATGCGGCAGCGTTTTTTATGCGTTAGGTCCGTGGTTTGCCAATAAGTAATCTGAAGACGATGATGAATGATATGAATACGATGAGGATTACAAGCTGTGACGATGTCGACGCCACATGTCCCGATGGATATTCTGCTGATTGAGGATCGTGAAGACGAGATCAGCATGGTAGAAGACGCGATAGCCGAGACCGAATTGAACAATCGCATGGTGGTTGCGAAGAGTCTGGGCGAAGCGATTGCCTACTTAAAACAGACGACTGTAGAGGTAGCCAGCAGACTGTCCGAACTGCATAAACCGGGATTGATTCTGCTGGATATCAATCTGCACGAAGCGCAAGGTTACGATATTCTGCATGAGATCAAGACCGATCCGTCCTTGATGACGATACCGGTGGTGATTTTGACGGATACCTTGGAAGAGAAGGATTTAGCATTTACGATATCGCACGGCGTCACCGGTTACTTCCTCAAGCCGATGGATATTGGACAACTGCGGAAGGTCGTAAAGGATGTGGAGGATCACTGGACCGTCCTGACCACCGCGCCTTGTGCCAACTGAGCACAGGTGATAAGATGTGTGTGATTGACTATACGATGACGATGTGATGTGTTAGGGCCTGATCTACGATGAGTAAGAGCGCCCGGCAGGTTTCCTGCCGGGCGTTGATGTTTTTGCTGGTGTCACCGCATGCTGATGGTTGAAACAGCTCCTGTATCTATGCAGTCTTTTTGCCCGTGTTGATAAACGACAGAAAGCCAAATCCGACGGCGAAGTACAGGTAAATTACAACAACTGCCCATCCCAGCGCATTAAATACACCGGCAAGCGTCGCCATAAGCACGATTATGAAACCGATTGTGTTATAGGTACACATGCCGAGAGCAATTGCGCGCCGGATTCCGGAAGGCTCCGCATTACGGGCGAACCATAATAGCATCATCGTCCCGAGCATCGCCGCCGCGTATTCCTGTCCGGCGACAACTCCTCCCGCTCCCAGTTCTACTCCAAACAGACCATAGGCAAATCTCGGAACGAACAGAATCAATCCTCCAAAAGCCAGACAGACAACGGCTTTTGTAATTGCCAAAGACTTGAACTGCATAGTGATTTTTCCTTATGCTGGTTTAGTACTATGCCAACCGTGCCTTTGAAGCTTTGTCAGTTCGATAATGAATTGAGCGGCACCAAAATACTAACGCAGGAGCATGGCCTTGGTGATGCAGCGATGAGTGCCGGATCTTAGCTCGATGATGTAGAGCCCGGTCGCGCAGGAGGAACAGTCCCAGTTGACTTGATGTGCGCCTGCCGTTATTGTGCCATTCACCAATTGCGCGACTTCTCTGCCGAGCAGATCATAGACGTTTAGAGATACGTGTGACTGCTGCGGCACATCGAAAGAAATGGTCGTAGATGGATTGAAGGGATTGGGATAGACGGACAGACTGTATTCAGAGGGAAGTGCTGGCCCTTGGTCGGCTGACTCGATTATATATTTAGTAAAGAATCCCTGTCCATTCTCTGCTCCTACAGTATCGCCGCCGGCTATGGCACAAACTGTCCAATAGAAGTCATGATCATCGTCCATGTTATCAGTAAACATGGCGAAAGTTACGGTAACTGTTGTGTCACTTGTCACGGTATCACTTGGAGAGAAGTATTCACTCGGGAACGTGGGTGATTCAAGCTGAAACATATATGCTACTGCATCACCATTAGGATCTACAGATGTTGTCCATGCGAAGTCAAGTTCCAGATCCGGACCAAGCTGACTGCTGTCCTCCGGCAGAACACGCATGAAGGGTCCGGGGGGGAGCGGAGTTGAATCGGGGCCGGTTTTAATCAGCCAGATTCGCCATTCCGAGTCACTGAAGGAGCCTGTATATCCGGCATACATATAGCCGCCATCCATTGTCTGCTGAACACTCATGCATCGCTCCATGGATTCACCTCCAAAGGGCTGGCTCCAAAGGCTGTCGCCATTGCTGTTAACCTTCAATACCCACCAATCCTCTCGGCCCGCTCCATAGGATCGAGTAAATCCTCCCATGATATATCCGCCGTCCGAGGTACCGTATATAGAATTGCATCGTTCTTGCGAGGTATCACCATAGGTTTTATACCAGAGACTATCACCGAATTCGTCGACTTTCAAAAGTAGGAAGTCCTCCCAGCCAACACTAAGATGGTCGAAACCCGCTAAAACGTATCCACCTTCGCTAGTCTCTAACATTGAGTAGCATACTTCTCGTCCGTCGTCGCCATAGGTGCGACTCCAAAGACTGTCGCCATTGCAGTCGGTCTTTAAAATCCATATGTCCGGGACAAATTCGCGCCCATTCCCGAAAGACTCGGTACTTCCCGCCATCAAATAGCCACCATCACTCGTCTCCAGCACTGCATTGCATTCTTCAGACAACTCACCGCCGTAAGTCCGACTCCACAGACTGTCACCATCGGCATCCAGCTTTACGATATAAAAGTCCTCCTGTCCCGCGCCGTAAGATTCACTATACCCTCCAAGCAGATATCCTCCATCACTGGTTTGATAAACGCAGTAACATTCATCAAACTCGGAACCTCCAAAACCGCAAGTCCATAGGCTATCTCCAAGTGAATCGGTTTTTACGATCATATAATCCTTGCTAAGGTTGGTAAGCGTAAACGCACTCCCTGCCAGAATAAAACCACCATCAGTTGTCTGCTGAACAGAATAGCAAACTCTTGAACCACCGATCTCCCTGGAGTAGCAGCGAGCCCACAAGGTATCGCCGTTCTGGTCTGTCTTGATCAAGGCAAAGCCGCCGCCGATATAATCAGCCTCTCCAGCTAATGCATAACCCCCATCACTCGTCTGAAGCGCCGACAAGCAACGGTTATATATCGTAGTCCCATAGAGACGGCTCCAGAGACTATCGGGCTGGGCGTGCGTGACGGTTGCACTCCACATGAGCACGAGCAAGAAGATTATAGCGCGATACATAATAAACTCTCCTTGGGACTGAGATTATCGGATCAGTATGAGCTTCTGTGTTGTCCGGAATGTCGATCCTTTGAATTGGACGAAGTAAATACCTGAGGATAGGCCTGAAGCATCGTATGTTATTCTGTATTCTCCGGCGGTGTGAATTCCTTCCGCGAGTACGTCAAGCTGTCGACCGATAATGTCATAGACAGAGAGTGACACATGCTGCGTCTCCGGCAGAGTAAAGCTGATGGTCGTCGTGGGATTGAAGGGATTAGGATACGCGGATAGGCTATACTCAGTGGGTACACCAAGCGACTTTTCTACCGTGCCAGTTCGATCAAGTAGAAAGTACCCTTCGCCGTTGGAAGCTTCGACCGTGTCGATATTATCTGTTGCATGCACGGTCCAGTGAAACTCGTAAATTTCATCAAGGGGCATATTGGGCTGTTCGACAAATGGAGCATCGAATATGAAGAAGGTGTCCGAAAGAACGGTGTCTATCGGCATCGGTATCCAATCGAATGTAGGAGAGGCAACGTGAAGTATGTAAACGATGTCTTCACCGTTGGGATCAATAGACCGTGTCCAGCTCATTTCCACATATTGTTCATCCCATCCTGCATAACTGCTGTCTTCCGGCAGAACACGCATGAAGGATCCGGGAGGAACGGGTCCAATAGAGTCCGGACCGAGTTTCATCAGGAAGCCTTCAGCGTCTTCGATTGGATAGATTTCCCCGGCAATGATTAGTCCATCGGCTGTTGACTGTATCGTGTTGCAGTATTCTCCGATGCTATCTCCATAGGCCTTACTCCAAAGGCTGTCACCGCCTGAGTCCAACCTTATTAGCCAGACGTCACCGTATCCCGAACCGGGAGGGCTGACCCGATACCGATAGCCTGCAAGCAGATATCCACCATCGGGCGTCTCCAGCACGGATTGGCATACATCACAACCGGCAGCTCCGAAGGTTCGGCTCCAGACTTCGTTTCCTTCGGCATCGATCTTCACGACGTAGAAGTCGCGTTCCGCCCACTCACCCGTAGTACCGGCAGCGATGAAGCCTCCATCTGCCGTATGCTTGAGATCATAACAGACTGCATCGACGCCTTCGCTGTAGGTGCGGCTCCAGAGACTGTCACCCTCGGCATTCAGCCTGATGAGCCAGAAATATTGTGAGCCCGGGGATGAGAAGCGAGTGTATCCTCCCAGCATATAACCGCCATCGTCGGTTTGTGCGACCGTGTAACAGTAATCAGTCCATGGACGACCAAAGGTATTGCTCCACAGACTGTCTCCATCCGCGTCGGTCTTTATCACATAGAATTCGAAATTACCTTCTTCGATAGCGTCCGATTCACCAGCCATCAGGTAGCCGCCGTCGTTTGTCGGGATCATCACCTCGCACCATTCGCGCTCTTCGCCGCCGAAGGTGCTGCTGTGTAATAATCCTCCGTTTTCATCCGTGAAAATCAGCCAGAAGTCCCAGGCATACACTCCTATAACATAGCCTTCTGCTGTCTGGCAGATGCTGCTGCAGCGTTCTGGCCACGGGGTACCAAAGGTTTGGCTCCAGAGTTCATTTCCGTTTACATCCGTTTTCACGATCCAGGCGTCCTCCAATCCGGCGCCGGAAGATGTCGTCACTCCTCCGGCAATGAAACCGCCATCCGCAGTTTGCTGGATCGTGTAGAAACGATCATTCCCCGGACCACCATAGATCTGCGACCACAGAGAATCGGGCTGGGCGTTAGTTACGGTTGCTGCCCCGAGCAGCAGAATAATACCGAGCAGTGCGCGAGGTATCATGTGATCCTCCCGTATTAGAACTAAATTATCTCAAGACAAAAACCCTTCTGGTTAAGGAAACACTCTCTCCGGAGAG
>JAHIZR010000151.1 GCA_018814465.1 bacterium
TGCGCCTTTTCCGCAAAAAACCTTCTCGATTCCTGATCCGCTCGCGGCTTTCCTGAACTCATCGACATCTGCGGGACACTCAAGGGCAACTGCAGGCACGCGGTATTCCGCCGCAAGACTCAATAATAAATCCGCATTCGAATGCGCCGATATGCCGGCCAATGAAAAGCTGTCCCGCTGCTCGCGTACGACATCCAGTGCGCTTTCCCCGATCGAACCGGTAGCGCCAATCAATAACAGCCGCTTGTGAGAATGGCTACTCATAGTTTTAATGCGCCGAGTGCTGTCAAGCGCTCAGTTAACTCGCCGAACACAGCGCGAAAGCTCCGCTCCATCTGTTCCCGAATCTCCGCATCGGGAATCACCTGACCGGTTTCTTGTTCGACGGATGTTGATCTTGCATTTAGTTTCTCGCGCAGTATCGTCCGGTCATGCTCGGATTTCAGCCGAAGATACTCTGCAATTCGCAAATGATCGCTCCCGATCAGGATTGAGCCGTGCTGCAGAATAGCCCCTTCATATTTGCGCTGCGCGCTGCCGACGATCTTTCGCCCATTGGCAGTGACTTCCCAGCGCGACGTCCTCACGAAGCACATCGTCCGATTCGGTAAAGCCGACAACGGCTCTCCGCGCGGTTCCAGTTGAGCATCAACTCCGATTGCGCGAAGACCCTCAGTGATCGCACGCCCGACGTACTCGAGCACTAAGGAAGCTGTCTGCTGTCGCTCTGCCTTCGGACAAGCCACCGCATAAGTAAGTTCCTCGCTGTGTAGCACGGCAGCTCCGCCCGTCGGTCGTCGAACCCATGGGACAGCATCAGCTTCCATCTCATCAAGCAGAAGCATAGATTCCTTCTGGTGATAGCCCAGCGAAATAGTTGGCTTATCCCATTTGTAAAAACGAACGACTCCTACCTTCCCTCCCTTCGCCGCACTCTCAAGCAACTCCCAATCCCGCTGCATTTGGTATGCGCCGCTGCCCGCGGGTTCCTGAAGGATCTCGAATTTCATACGTCCTGAGGATCTTCCGAATATCGTGATCTGCCCGGCAACAATCCGCGTTTGGAGAGCTTCGCGAATTCCAAAATATTCTGGATCGGCTCCGTCATGTCCAAATGCTCTGAAATATGCTTTAAAGCTTGAGTCGTGTTCATCGAAGACGCGAACAGGAATTTGTAGGCCTGTTTGATTGAGTCGATATCCTCACGTTTGAATCCGCGCCTTCTTAGTCCGATGGCATTCAGCCCCGCATAAGCCAGCGGATATCCGCCCGCCATAATATAAGGCGGAACATCTTTGGGAACTCGAAATCCGCCGCCGACCATGCAATGCCTCCCGATTCGCACAAACTGATGCACCGGCAGCACTCCGCCAAGAATTGCGAAATCCTCGATCTCCACGTGGCCGGCAAGATTCACGGAGTTCGCCAGAATTACGTTATCGCCGATCAGGCAGTCATGCGCGACATGAGCGTAAGCCATGATCAGACAATTCTTCCCGATTCTTGTCTCGCCGCCTTCGCCTGTTCCGCGATGCAGCGAGACAAATTCCCTGATAACCGTATTATCGTCGATGAATAAACTGGTTCGCTCGCCGCCGAATTTTAAATCCTGCGGGACTGCGGCTATCGTCGTCGATGGAAATACCTCGACATTGTTTCCGAGTCTGGCTCCGCTGTAAATACGAACCGAGCTGTGAATATGACAACCGTCGCCGATCACGACATCACCATCAATCACTGCATAAGGATCGATTCGGACATTTTGACCGATCTGCGCACCATCGGCGATAATCGCCGTCTTGTGAATTTCTGACATTGGTAGGTTTCTTATTTATCAACGACAACGGCGGTCATATCCGCCTCGGCAACGAGTACACCGTCAACATGTGCCTCGCCTTTCATCTTGCAGATACCGCGCCTGAAAAGCAGCATCTCAACCGTAAACCGGATTTGATCGCCCGGTATAACGGGCTTTCTGAACTTGATATTATCCAATCCCGTAAAATAGACCACTTTCGTTTCAGGATTGTCCACCGAGTTTAATAACAACACGCCGCCCGTTTGTCCCATTGCCTCGATGATCAGCACGCCGGGCATAATCGGATGGTCCGGAAAATGCCCCTCAAAGAATTGCTCATTCCGCGTGACATTCTTTAAACCGACGACTCGCTCCTCCGGCGTAAGCTCAAGGATTCGGTCGACAAGCAGCATCGGATAACGATGCGGGAGCAAATTCTGAATAGCCTGCGAATCGAAAACGTATCCCGCGCCTGATTTGCTGCCGAATCTGCGCGTGATCTTCTGCCCCTCAAAAACCTTGCGGAGCTGCTTTGCAACTTCAATATGCGACGCATGACCGCCGCGCGCGACAAGCACATGACCTTTGATTGGCGCTCCCACGAGCGTAAGATCCCCAACCAGATCAAGAGTCTTATGCCTCACGGGTTCATTCGGATAGCGTAATTCGTAGTTGCCAAGCACGGTGTGGGTTCTATCGATATCATGATCGAACTTAAAGACTTCCCGCAAATGCGCGAATTCCTCGTCACTGAACTCGCGATCAACGAATACCACGGCATTACTGAGCGTCCCCCCCCGAATCAGTCCGGCAGCTCGAAGCGATTCCATTTCGGACAATAAGCAAAAAGTCCTGGCGCGCGAAAACTCCTCGAGAAACTCTTCCATCGAATACATCGAGGTATACTGCGTCCCGATTGACATATGCTTGTAGTCGATCATATAGGTGACTCGAAACTCAGCCGACGGCACAACGACGATGTCTACCGCGTTCTTCTCGTCATGATAGCTGTAAGTCTTATCCACCTCCATGTAGACTCGCTCGGCATCCTGCTCGACAATTCCCACCTTTTTTAATGCTTCTACGAAGGGAAGTGCGCTGCCGTCTATTGCCGGCGGCTCGTCGGCGGTCAACTCCACAATGACGTTGTCTATCTTCATCCCGGCTAAGGCCGCGAGGACATGCTCCACGGTATGCACTCGGGTATTCTCATTCCCCAGTACGGTCGCGCGAGAGACATCGACAACGTAGTCCACGATAGCGGGAATCGGCTTGGCATCAACCTGGTCCGTCCGGATAAAGACGATTCCGGTATTCGGCTCGGCCGGTTTGAAAGTCAGTCCGCTGGGATGTCCCGTGTGCAGACCGATTCCGTTTAAACTGATTGGTCCTTGAATAGTATGCTGACGGTCGCTCATGATGATTTCTCGTCGACGGTTGCCGACTGGCTTTCCAGTTGCTTCTCTAACTCTCGAACTCGTTTCAGAAGCTCCGGAAGCCTGTTCAGCGAAGCTTCTATCCTCTTCCAATGCGCGATCGGTCTCGAGGGGCTTCCCGAGACTACTGTGCCGGCGGCTACGTTATTGGATACTCCCGTCTGCGCGGCGAACATTGCCCCGTCTCCGATCTTCAGATGACCCACTATCCCCACTTGCCCTCCTAATTGACAGCGATTCCCGATTGCCGTGGATCCCGCGATTCCGGTCTGCGCGGCGATCACGCAATGCTCGCCGATAGTTACGTTATGCGCTATCTGGCATAGATTGTCAATCTTCGTCCCGCGACAGATTCTGGTTTGCCCAAGCGTCGCACGATCAATCGTAGTGTTCGCGCCGATCTCAACGTCGTCCTCTATCACAACAATTCCCACCTGCGGAATTTTCCTGAAAACATTCGATTCGGCGGCAAAACCAAAACCGTCGCTCCCGATAACCGCGCCGTTCTGAATGACAACCCGGTCACCGATCCGAACACCATATCGCAAGCTGACATTGGAATACACAATGCATTGCTTGCCGATCTCTGCATCGCGGCCGACATGAGTATTCGGATAGAGTATCGTGTCCGCGCCGATCTTAGCGCCCGCTTCAATTACACAGCAGGCTCCGATCGCAACGCCTTCGCCCAGCTCAGCGGTCTTATCCACAACTGCGGCGGCGTGAACTCCGATGGCAACTTCGCGAACCTCAGGGAAAAACACCTCGAACAGCTTCACAAACGACAGATAGGGATTGTCGACAACAATCACCGTTCCGGCCTTTCTGGCGATTCCCGGGCCGACCAAAATCGCGCCCGCTCTCGACTCATCAAGAAAACGGACATATTTGGGATTTGCTATGAATGACAGATCTTTGGGACCGGCTTCTTCGATCTTTGCCAGGCTTTGAATCGAGAGTGCGGCATCGCCGAGCACTTTCCCTTGAAGCAGCTTGGCGATCTCGCCGGTTGTCATCAATTTCTGCAAAAGAACTACTCCTCAAGCTCGTCCAGAACTAATTGGGTTATGTCATACTGCGGCAGAGCAAAAACGATATTCCCAGATGCCGCGTCAAAAACCATATCATAGCCGTCCTGCTGACTGATGGTCTCGATGGCGGCGTTTATCTTCTCGAGGATCGGCCGTGACAACTCAAGATTCCGCGTAAACAGCTTGCCTCCTTCGCCCCAAGTCTCACGGCGAAAGGTATTCAGCTCCTGCTCCTTTTCGGCAAGCCTTGTCTCTTTCTCGGCTCTCGATTCGGCGGAAAGCATCAGGCTCTGCGCTGCCAACTCATCACGCATTGAGTTCACCACATCCTCCAGTACTGTCGCCTCGTTGACATAGGCCTGCTCTTCTTCCTGAAGTTTGCTCCTTGCTTCCTGAAATTCACTGTACTCTTCAAGAATTCGATCTGAATCGATGTAGCCGATCTTGACGTCCTTGGCTGTTGCCGACGAAAATAAGCCGGCTGCCAGAAAGACTGCTAAGATAATACTGATTCGGCGCATGAAAATACTCCGTGGTTATTAATTAAAATGATCTGCCGAATTGAAAATGCTGCTGCCACTCACCGTGACTTAAACCGCGGCCGTCCCCGTTAGGATAATCAAGACCATATCCCATATCAAATCCGATCATGCCGATGAAAGGCATAAACAAACGAATGCCGAAGCCGACGGATTTTCTGACATCCATCGGATTCGTCTCTTCAAAGGACTCCCATACATTGCCGCCTTCAGCAAAGGTGAGAGCGAAAATCGTCGGATTGCGAACCAATGGATAACGAAGCTCGAATGACTGCTTGAAGAGTGTCTTTCCGCCGATTGCGTAGCCGCTCGATTGCGGACCGACATCGCGCTCGTCATAGCCGCGCAGACTCGTGCCCAATGACAATCCGGAACCACCCATAAAGAAATAATCAAAGTAGGGAATGTCTCTGGAGTCCGAACTGAGCTGCTCAAGCATTCCCATATTTGTTTCGGACACAAGCACAAGGTTTCCGATCAGCGGGGTGTACCACTGATTGCGAAGCTCGCCCTTGAAATACTGGTCGTCGCCCGCCAGAGGTCCGCCGGTCAATTCAAGTCTTAAGGAATTGACGCTGCCGATCGAGGGAAACTCCTGCTCATTCCGGCTGTCACGTGTGATTATCTGCGACAGACTGGAAGAAATCCTCGCGACATCTTCCTCCAACTCGCGGGGATTATCCGCTTTGAAACTATCCGAAAAATCCGAATACTTCGTGCGATCAAGACGATAAATATAATCAAGACGGAAGTAGTCGTCCGGCCATTTCAGCCGCTTGCCGAAACGGACCGATCCGCCGACGATATCTTCATCAAAACCATAATAGTCGCCGCCGCGATGAGTATCAAAAAAAGACACACCAACCAGAATCGGACGGTTGCGAAACCACGGCTCAGTGAAACTGACGGAAAATGAACGGTAGATTTTCCCGAAGTTCCAGTCCATCGCGAACTGCTGCCCGTTCCCCATCAAGTTGTTCATTTGAAATCCGACTGAACCGATAAACTTGTCTCGCTGGCTGTATCCCGCTGATACGTTTGCCTGATCTGTGGACTTCTCTTCCACATTCAGATACAAATCAACTTGATTCTCGTTGATCGGAACCACATCCGGAGTGACATTCGCGAAGTAATTCAGAATCGTGACTTCGCGGATGGAACGGCGAAGCTTCGAAACATCAAAAGTCTCTCCCGGGTAAAGAACCAGCTCCCGGCGAATCACCTTCTCTTTTGTCTTGGTGTTTCCTTCAATGAATATCTGATTGACCTTGAACTCGCTGCCTTCGACGATCTGCATCTCGATATCGACTATATTGCCGTCGCGAACCCGCTCGACCGGCACCACCGAAGCATAAATATAGCCCCGGTCATAATACATCGAACCCATATCAGCCAGCGAAAGATCGAATTTGTCACGATTGTAAGTTTCACCGGTCTTCACGCGCAGCCGTGCCTCGATCTCTTTTGTCTCGAACAAATGATTCCCCGTCCATGTGAAATCACCATAGGAATAAATCGGACCCTCATTCACGAAAAAAGTAAGGTGGATTCCGCGCCGGTCTTCGGTATAGCTGACACTGTCGCGCAGCACCTCGAAATCCCGGTAACCCTGACTCTGATGAAATGCGATCAGTCTCTGCTTGTCTTCTTCGATCTTCTCGATTTTATATTCTCCGGATCGAAAAAACGTCTTCTTACGGGTCTTAATTTTGCCGCGCAGCTTTTTATCGCTGAATTCCGTATTCCCCTCAAAATTCACACGCCTGACCTTTACCTTCTTCCCCTCGCGGATATTCACTTCGACGACCTGCCTTGATGTCTGGTCGGATGTATAATGCTGAATGTCTATTTCAGCAAGCAGATATCCCATCTCGGTGTACTTCCGCTTCAGCCTCATCTCGAGCCGGACCAAATCAAACGGCCTGACGACTTGCCCCTGTGTCAAGAACAGCAAAGCATTAATATCTTCACCCTTCAGCTTGCGATTGCCCTTGATGTCCAATCGCTCAAGCCGCGGGTATTCCGACACTTTTATTGTGACGTAAACA